>JANLPZ010000166.1:0-19459 GCA_031367535.1 Gemmatimonadaceae bacterium | reverse complement strand
CGGGGTTTGACGTCACTGGCTTGGACTACTCGACGCCGCTGCTGACGATCGCGAAGGCGCGCGGCACCGGCAAACGGTTGCGCTATCGCAAAGGCGACATGCGCGCGTTGCCGGCGCCGTGGACGGGCAAGTTCGACGCAGTGCTGAACCTGTTCACGTCGTTCGGATTCTTTGACGATGCCGCGGACGATGTGACGGTGATTCGCGAGTTCGCGCGTGTCCTGGCGCCGGGCGGGCGCCTCGTGTGGTATGGCGGCAGCCGCGATGGCGTCGTGGCGCGCTGGGTCGGCCGCGACAGCTGGAAGACGAAGGATGGCACAGCGGTCAGCCACGACCGTGCGTTCGATCCCGTGAGCGGCGAGATCACGATCCAGACCACCTGGCGCGGTCCCACAGGCGCCGGGCAGCGCCTCCACCGGATTCGGCTCTACACGGCCACCCGCCTGTCGGAACTCTGCGCCGACGCCGGGCTCGAGGTGGAGGCGGTGTACGACGGGCTCGAGGATCGCCCGCTCCGCCGCACCTCGTCCGAGATGCTCCTCCTCGCCCGCAAGCCTTTCCTGTCTCGCAAGCGGGCCCGCCGTTAGAATTGCCCTCGTGTTCCCAGTTGTCCTCACGTCCTCTTTGTCATGACTCGACCGATTCGCGTGCTGGTGGCGAAACCGGGGCTCGATGGCCACGACCGCGGTGCCAAGGTCGTAGCTGCCGCCCTGCGCGACGCCGGCATGGAAGTGATTTATACGGGCCTCCATCAGACGCCCGAGATGATCGCCACGGCGGCGGTCCAGGAAGACGTCGATGTCGTTGGCCTCTCGATCCTGAGCGGCGCTCACATGACGCTCTTTCCGCGCGTGCTCACGCTGCTCAAGGAGCAGGGCCGCGATGACATTCTGCTGACCGGTGGTGGCATCATCCCGAAGGAAGACATGGAGGCGCTCAAGGCGCAGGGGGTCGGCCAGTTGTTCGGGCCTGGCACCAGCACCGCCGACCTCGTGGACTTCATCCGCACCTGGTTCGCGGAGAAGGAGTCGCAGCCGACGTGAGCTCGCGCCTGCGGCAACTCAGTGAGGCGGTGCGCGCGGTCGAGGCACAGATTCGCGAAGGGGGTGGTGCCGAGCGATCGGCGAAGGAGCATGCGCGCGGGAAGCTCACGGCGCGCGAGCGTGTCACCGGCCTCGTGGATCCAGGCGCGCCATTTCTCGAACTCGGACTGCTGGTGGCGTACGATCAGTACGATGGTCAGGCGCCGGCAGCCGGCGTGATCACTGGTCTGGGTATGGTGCACGGTCGCGAAGTCGTGATCGTCGCCAACGACGCCACCGTGAAAGCAGGGTCGTGGTGGCCGGAAACCATCAAGAAGATTCTGCGCGCACAGGAACTGGCGATGCGCTGCCGGATTCCGATCGTGTATCTGGTGGACAGTGCTGGCGTGAACCTGCCGTATCAGGGTGGCGTGTTCCCGGGACAGTACGGCGCGGCGCGCATCTTCTACTACAACTCGGTGATGCGTCGATATCTGCGCATTCCGCAGTTGTCGGCGGTAATGGGCCCCTGTATCGCCGGCGGCGCGTATCTGCCCGCGCTCAGTGACGTGATCATCATGGTGAAAGGCACGTCGTTCATGGGACTCGGCGGACCGAATCTCGTGAAAGGTGCGACTGGTCAGACCATCGACGGTGAGACACTCGGCGGCGCCAGCACACACACCGCCGTCAGCGGCGTGGCGCACTACACCGCCGATGATGATCCACACTGTCTCTCGATGTTGCGTGAGATGATCGCGCGGCTGCCGGGCGCGCATCACGTCGCGAACGCGGCCGACGTCGCGAGCGTGGTGCCAGCGCGATCACCCGACTCACTCTACGACGTGCTGCCGGCCGATCACCGCATGTCGTACGACATGCATCATGTGCTCGACGCCGTTGTCGATGCTGGATCGATGATCGAGTTCCAGAAGGATCTGGCGAGGGAAGTGATCTGCGCTGACGCACGCATCGATGGCATCGCGGTTGGCCTGATCACGAATCAGCGTGGGCTGATCAAAGGTCGGCCCGGCGAGAAGCCGCGTTTCGGTGGCATCATCTACGCCGAGAGTGCGGAGAAGGTCGCGTTCTTCATCGAGCGCTGCGATCGACAGGGTATTCCGTTGCTGTTCGTGCAGGACGTGTCCGGTTTCATGGTTGGACCGGAAGCGGAGCACGAAGGCATCATTCGCGCCGGGGCGCGCTGGGTGGAAGCGATGGCCACGGCGCGTGTGCCGAAGCTGGTGCTGACGGTGAATCACGCGTCCGGCGCCGGCTATTACGCGATGGCGGCGCAGGGGTTCGATCCCGACCTGATTCTCAGCTGGCCGACGGGTCGCATGGCGGTGATGGAAGGGGAGAGCGCAATCGCCGCAGTGCATGGGCCGACGCTTGAAGCATTGAAGAAGGTCGGCGCGACACCATCCGACGCGTTGCAGCAATCGATCGCATCAATGCGTGACGATTACGAAGCGCAGCTCGACGCACGCTACGCCGCCGCACGCGGCTTCGCGGACGCGATCGTCTATCCTGAAGACACTCGCCCGTTGCTGGCGCTGGCGCTGCGCGCTGTGCGACGCAATCCGGGTCCACATCTGGGCGCCTTCGTGCTCCCACCGCAACCCACGGAGATGGCGTGAGTCATTCCTGTCCGGAGCTCCGATGAAGATGATGGTACGTGTGGCCAGCGGTCAGGGCTTCTGGGGCGATTCCCTCGATGCGCCGCGGCAGCAGGTGGACGGCGGTCCGATCGACTACCTGATGCTCGACTATCTCGCCGAAGTGACGATGTCCATCCTGCAGAAGCAGAAGGAACGCGATCCGGCGATGGGATACGCGCGGGATTTCGTCGGCGCGATCGAGAGTGTGTTGCCGGGCATCGTCGAGCGCGGCGTGAAGGTCATTGCCAATGCGGGCGGTGTGAATCCGGTCGCGTGTGCGCAGGCGCTCGTCACAGCCATCGCGAAAGCGGGACATGCGGGCAAGGTCAAGATCGGCGTCGTCACCGGTGATGATCTGCTACCGCGCCTCGATGAACTGATCGCTGCCGGTCACGAATTGAAGCACATGGAAACCGGCGCGCCGCTGTCGACTGTGCGCAGTCGCGTGTTGTCCGCCAACGCGTACATCGGCTCGACGCCGATCGTGCAGGCGCTCGAGCAAGGTGCGCAGATAGTTGTCACCGGGCGCTCCACCGACACGGCCCTCACGATGGCGCCGCTGCGCCACGAATTCGGCTGGGCCGCCGACAACTGGAATCAGCTCGCGGCGGGAATCGTCGCCGGACACATTCTCGAGTGCGGCGCACAGTCGTCGGGCGGCAATTGCCTGCACGACTGGTGGACGATCCCCGATCTCGCAAACATCGGCTACCCGATCGCGGAGTGCCAGCCCGATGGCAGCTTCGTCATCACGAAGCATCCGAACACCGGCGGACGTGTCAGTGTGCCGAGCGTGAGTGAACAGCTGGTGTACGAAATGGGCGATCCGCATTCGTACATCACGCCGGATGTCGTCGCCGACTTCACCTCGATCCAGGTCGCACAGGACGGCCCGAATCGCGTGCGCGTGCACGGCATCACCGGCGGGCCGGCGACACCATTCCTCAAGGTGTCGATCGCCTACCGCGCTGGCTTCAAGGCCGTTGGCTCACTCGTGTATTCATGGCCGGATGCGATGGAAAAGGCCCAGGCGGCCAACCGCATCCTGCGCGAGCGTCTCGATCGACTCGGCTTGAAATTCGACCAGATTCTGTCCGAGTTCGTTGGTGCCAACGCAACACACGGGCATCTCGCTGGCGATGGTCGCGAAGCGCCTGAAGTGCAGTTCCGCATCGGTGTCCGCGGTGAGGATCGCGCCAGTGTCGAACGATTCACGCGCGAGATCGCGCCGCTGGTGCTCAACGGGCCGCCAAGCGTGACAGGGTTTGCCGGCGGTCGCCCGAAAGTCGAGGAAGTGATTGCGTATTGGCCCGCCCTGATCGACAAGCAGGTCGTCACCACGCAGGTGGAGGTAGTGTCATGAGTACCGCCACCGTGCAGGTGCGCCTGCTCGATCTCGCGCACACGCGCTCAGGTGACAAGGGCGACATGGCGAACTGCGGCGTGATTGCGTTGCGCGCCGAGTGGTATCCGCTGCTGGTGCGTGAACTGACCGCTGAACGGGTCCGCGCGCACTACGGCGCGTTGATCGCTGGCCCGGTCGATCGCTTCGAGCTGCCGAATCTCAGCGCACTCAACTTCCTGCTGCACGGGGCGCTGGACGGCGGTGGTACACTGTCGCTCAAGACCGACGCGCAGGGCAAGGTGGTTTCGACGGCGATGCTGCGGATGGTCCTGACCGTGTCGGCGAAGGAAGCGGCGGAGCTGGACCTGCCGGTGTTGACCCACAAGGAGTAAGAGATGAGCCAGCCAACCCCTGCGTCGGTGTCCGCCGTGCTGTCGCGCATCCGCACGGTGCGCGCCGACGGATTGGGGGTCATCACGCTTGCGCGGCCTGAAAAGAAGAATGCGCTCGATCGTGAAACCGCGATCGAACTGGCGCAGGCACTCCGCACACTCGAAGCGGCCGACGATGTCCGCGTCATCATCGTGGAAGGTGATGGCGATGATTTCTGCGCGGGTGCTGATCTCGCCGCACTCGACGCCACACTCGACGCGGGCGTCGACACCCACATCGAGGATGCCCGCGCACTCGGCCGCGTGTTTGGCATCATGCGCGAGATGTCGAAGCCGATCGTCGCCATCGTGCGCGGTCGCGCACTCGCGGGCGGCGCCGGACTCGCCACCGCCTGCGACATCATTCTCGCCGAGGAAACCGCGCAGTTCGGCTATCCCGAAGTGCGCATCGGTTTTGTACCGGCAATGGTCATGACGATGCTGCGCCGCGCCGTCGGTGAAAAGCGTGCGGCCGATCTGGTGCTCACGGGCCGACTCATCAGCGCAGCGGAAGCCGAGCGTATCGGGTTGATCAGTCGATGCGTTCCAACGGCGGCGTTTCCAGCGGAAGTCGCAAAGACCATCGAAGCGCTTGTCAATTCGCCGCGCACCGCGATGAGCCTCACCAAGCGACTGCTGTATCGCATGGACGATCTCGATTTCGCGCAGAGCATCGCGTGCGGGATCGCCACCAACGTTGAGTCGCGTGCCACCGATGACTTCCGAACCGGCGTACGCCGGTTCCTCGACCGGAGCCGACCGCCGTGACCATCATCACCGTGCAGATCACGCTCACGCTGATCGGCGCCGGTATGTTCGGGTACGGCGTTCTCGAGGACAACGACGCCTTCCGGCTGGCAGCGATCGGTACCCTGGCCGTAGCGCTGGTCCTGCGTTTCATCCGCAAACGTGCGGAAAAGGGCAGAACTCCGCCGACCTGATCGACTTGGGCGACCCCGGGCCCGCACGGGATCGCTATCTTATCCGAATGTTGCGCGCCCCTGGTTCAGTCCCCGAACTCCTCGCCCCGGCCGGTTCCTTCGATGCGGTCCGGGCCGCCGTGGCCAATGGCGCCAATGCCGTGTACCTCGGCGCCGAGCAGTTCAACGCCCGCGATGAAGGCGCGCAGCTCACGCTCGACGAGCTCGAAGCGGCCTGTCGTCTCGCACACCAGCATGGCGCACGCATCTACCTGACGTTCAATGTGCTGGTGAAGCCCGCGGAACTGCACGTGGCGCTCAGCTACCTCGGCGAATGCATCGATCGCGGCATCGACGCCGCCATCGTGCAGGACATCGGCGTCGTGCGATTGATTCGCGAGATCTATCCGTCGCTCGAAATTCACGGCTCGACACAGATGACCGTGCATGACGAGTCGGGCGCGCTGGTGATGCAGAAGCTTGGCGTGGATCGAGTCGTGCTGGCACGTGAAAACACCCTCGAGGACATCCGCGCCATTCGTGCTGCCGTGCCGGAGCTTGGCCTCGAGTCGTTCATTCATGGCGCGCTCTGCATTTCGTACAGCGGTCAGTGCTACATGTCCGGCATGATCTCCGAGCGCTCCGCCAATCGGGGATCGTGCGCACAGAGTTGTCGGAAGGACTATGTGCTGACCGACGAAGCGAATGGTGCTGAACTGGATCGCGGCTACCTCATCAGCGCCAAGGATCTTGCCGCGCACGATCATCTCGCCGACATTGCCGACGCCGGTATCGGTTGTCTCAAGATCGAAGGCCGCAAGAAGAAGCCGGAGTATGTCGCGACGGTCACGCACGGCTATCGCGAGTTCCTGACGCGACTCAGTACCGGCGACCGCACGCCACCATCGATCGCCGAAACCGAGCCGCTGGTGCAGATCTACAGCCGCGGCAACACGGGCGGCATGTACGGAGGTCGCGCGGGTCGCGATTACATCACGCGCGCGCAACCGGACAATCACGGCATGACGCTTGGTCGCGTCGTCGACAGTTCCGCCAGCGACGTGACGATCGACGTCACACACGCGATCGAGGTGGGTGATGGCGTCGGATTCGAGCCACCTGATCTTGGCGGTACGAAGGCCATCGGATTCACGGTGACCGGCGTACGCACACTGTCACCTCAGCGCGATGGTCTCACCAGGCAGGTGCTCGCGTCTCGGCAGCGTATCCCGACCGGCTGGACGGTCGTGCGTTCGTCACACGCAGCGTTGCTCGCTACGGCGCGCGAATCGTACGCTGCGCTGCCAACCACGATCCAGAAACGCAAACACCGGCTCGATCTCCGTCTCTTTGGCAGCGCCGGTGGACCGCTCAAGATCGTGGCCGAGTGTCATGGCGACGAAGTCAGTGCGCGCAGTGAAACCGTGCTCGCACCCGCGACCAAACGCGCCCTCGACGACGTCATGCTGCGCGAACAGCTAGGCCGTCTTGGCGAGACTCCGTTCGTGCTCGGCGTCCTCGATCGCAGTGGTCTGTCGGCAGATCTGTTCCTGCCGGTCAGTGCGCTCAATCGCCTGCGACAGGATATCGTCGATCAGCTGCTCGTGCAGCGCGATTGGGCCGAACAGTCTCGACTCGCGGAGCGTGCCGAGCGCATCACGATCGCGATCAGGTCCCCTGAGCCGCCGGTGTTCGCGTCAACGGCCGCGTTGCTCGCCGAAGTATTCACGATCGACGATGCGCAGACGGCGGCGGATGCTGGAGCGCATGAGATCGTTTTCGATCCGTTTCTGCGTCACCCGGCGCCATCGATGTCCAGGGTCAAGGCACTGCAGGAGCAGCTGGCCGAGCGCGGTGTCACGCTCCGGCTCCGCACGCCAACGATCATGCGCCCGGAAGATCGAAGGTCGGCGAGCAAATGGCTCTCCCTCATGACGCCGATTCAAACGGGGCATCTTGGCCTGATGTCTGAGCTGGCGTCAGAAGGGCGCGACGTGATCGGCGACTATGCGCTGAACGTGTTCAACCAGCACACGGCCGCTGAATACTTCGCACTGGGTGCGCGTCGCCTGACGCTGTCGGTGGAGCACACGGTCGAGGAGATGCTCGCCACCAGCGCGCCGTGGGAAGGCACGACGTTCGATGCCGTGATCTTCGGACGGCCGGAGGGCATGACGATCGAACATTGCGTGCTGTCGGCCGCGTTCGATCGCGTGGTGACCACCTGCCGCGACCTGTGCGTGCAGAAGCACCCGAATGTGTCCATCACCGATCCGGCTGGCTACACATTCCCGGTCGCCACCGACAGCGCCTGTCGCAACCGTCTGCTGCATTCACGACCGATCGAGGCTGGGGAGTACCTGCCGCGGCTCTGGCGCGGCGGTGTGCGACACTACCGGCTGTTGTTCAACGTACCCGGTGATCCGATCGCCGATATCGTACGCGGCTACCGCCAGATGCTCGACGAACTGTCGGCGGGCGAGCGCGTCGGCACTGACCGTGTGCGTGCATTGTTTGGACAGGCGTTCACACGTGGGCACTTTGCGCGCGCCGTCTGATTCCATTCGTCCGACTTCATTCGACTGACTTCGTTTCTCCACACCACTCCCGTCATGCCGACACCGTTCGAATCCTCCCAGCTCAACCTGCAGCTCTTCGACATGCGCCGCGAGTCGGAGCTGCGCAAGGCACGCTCCTGGTTCATCCTGGAATTCCACCCGTCCACATCCGAGGAATACTTCACCGCGTACAGCGGCGACAAGAATGCGTGGATGCGTATGGTGCTTGGGTATTGGGACATGGCGGCGTCGATGGTCACGCACGGGGCAATCGACCGCGAGATGTTCATGGCCGCGCACGGCGAGATCGTCGGCGCGTTCTGCAAGGTGCAGCCATACCTCACCGAGCTGCGCGGCCGCATCGGCCCAAAGGCACTCAAGCACATCGAGGACGTCGTGATGGCCATGCCGGATGCCGAGGGTGAACTCGAGCGCCGTCGTATTCGCCTCAAGACGAACTGGGAAGCGAAGCAGACGCAGAAGGCCGGCTTCCTGACCTGAGTGATTTGATTCGGTCGCTGACACACTGCGATGACGCGGTGCTGACGTTCGTGCTGATGCTGGGCGACGCGCACACTGATGGTGTCGCCGTGCCCTCTCGTCGTCCAGCATGTTGATCGCTCCCACTATCGATGATGCGCGCGCCGTGCTGCAGGCGCGCTTCGGCTACGGCGAATTTCGCCCCGGCCAGGAGCGCGCGATCATCAGCGTGCTCGCGAAACGCGATACCCTCGTCGTGCTGCCGACCGGTGGCGGCAAGTCGTTGTGTTATCAGGTGCCGGCCCTCGTCACAAAGGGCCTGACCGTTGTTGTGTCGCCGCTGATCTCGCTGATGAAAGATCAGGTCGACGCGCTCGAACGGCGCGGTATTCCGGCGGCGTTCATCAACAGCACGCTGAGCAGCGGCGAGGTGAGCGATCGGCTGATGCGGGCGCAGCGTGGAGAGCTGCAGATGTTGTACGTGGCGCCGGAACGCTTCGATGCAGGGTCTGCGGCTGAACGACTGAAGGCGATCGGCGTCGCGCTGCTGGCGGTTGATGAGGCACACTGCATCAGCGAGTGGGGACACGATTTCCGCCCCAGCTATCGGCGCGTTGGCGAGGTGCGTCAGCGGCTCGGAAACCCGCCCACGATCGCGCTCACCGCGACAGCCACGCCGGTGGTGCGCGAGGACATCGCGCGAATCCTCGATCTGCAGGATCCCGAAATCATCGTCACGGGTTTCGACCGTCCCAACCTGTCGTACGGCGTGATCTCGGCGAAGGGTGACCGCGAGAAGGACGCCGTCGTGCTCGAGCAGCTGCGTGATCTCGAGGATGGCACGGGCATCGTCTACGCATCGACGCGCAAGACAGTCGAGCGCATGGCGCAGTTCCTCGACGACAACGGCGTCCCGGCCAGTGCGTATCACGCTGGCCTCGATGATGAACGTCGCCGTCGTGTGCAGGACTACTTCATGTCCGAACGCACTCGTGTGATCGTCGCCACGAACAGCTTCGGCATGGGTGTCGACAAGTCCAACGTGCGTCTCGTGATCCACTACGCGATGCCTGGAACACTCGAGGCGTATTATCAGGAGGCGGGCCGCGCCGGGCGCGATGGCGGACAAAGCCGGTGCCTGCTGCTCCATTCCTTCCCGGATCGCTTCACGCACGAGTTCTTCATCAAGTCCGCACTGCCGGATCGCGCGCTGATCGAGTCCGTGCACCGGCGCTGTCAGCGCGAGGCCGATCGCGGTGGCGTCGTGTCGGCCACCGCGGAAGAGCTGGCCGGCGGCATCGGTGGCAAGACGTCGTCGAAGGCCGTCGAGTCTGCGCTCCGTGTGCTGGCCGATGCAGGTGTGCTGCGCTGGGATCCCGAATCGGCCGGTCTCGTGCGCCTGCGATTGCTCGCGACGCCGGAACGGATTCGCGAGGAGCTCGGCGATGGCTATCAGATGGAGCGCGAACTCCTGCGCGCCTGCTGGCGCGTCGCGAAGGATCAACTCTCGCGTGGAGCCATCATCGATCTCGACGGACTGCCGCCAGGCTTCGGCGGATTCGTCGGGGCATTTCCGATGCTCGAGACACTCGAATCGCGACAGTTCGTGCAGGTCGAACGCGTCGGTGGTGGACTCCGGCTGGTGGATCCATCGATGTCACTCGATCGGGTTGCGATCGACTGGCGCGCTATCGACCGCCGCCGTCAGCGCGAATTCGACAAACTGGAAGCGATGCAACGCTACGCGTACGCGACCACGTGCCGCCGTCAGGCGTTGCTGCAATGGTTCGGCGATCCGGCGGCGCGCGCTCAGTGTGGTGCCTGCGACAACTGTCTCGGTGAACGTCGGAGCGCGCCAGCGATCCGCGCCGCATGGAGTGCCGATGGCGCTGCAAGAACACGCGCGCCGAAGGATCCCAACGTGCGGCGCGAGACCCAGCGGAAGTCGAAGGAACGCACCGGCGCGGTCACCGAAGCCGACGCCGACCTGTTCAATGCGCTGAAGGCCTGTCGCGCCCAGCTGGCGGTGAAGCAGAAGGTGCCGCACTACGTCGTGTTTCCGGACGCGACACTGGCCGCCTTCGCGACACGTCGCCCGCTCACGCCCGATGCAATGTCGGCACTGCCGGGCGTCGGGCCCGTGAAACTGGAACGGTATGCCGAACCGTTCCTCCACGTGATCCGCGCCCACGGGCGCTGATACGTCCTGCAGGTGCGGCGCGTCTCTGCGGCGACGTCTGCTACCGATACAGTCGACGGTCTGGACCTGCGCCATGTCGTGCGTCCGACCGTTAGTTTTCCCGTTCTACGGGCGCCCGCGTGTGGCAGCCCCCAACAACTGTCAAATGGACGATTCGCTCTACTTCAACGAACAGCATCTGCAGGTCCGGGAAATGGTTCGCGCCTTCGCGAACGATCACATCCGGCCCGTCGCCAGCCAGCATGATGCTGATTCTTCCTTCCCGTGGGATAACGTCGCGAAGATGGCCGACCTTGGCCTCTTCGGCATTCCGTGGTCGGAAGATCTCGGCGGATCGGGATTCGATACCACGGCCTTCATCATCGCGATTCATGAACTCGCGAAAGTCTGCGCCAGTCATTCGATCACGATCTCGGCACACACCACGCTCGGTACGTCGCCCATCGTCTATTTCGGCAATGACGCGCAGCGGCAGCGCTACGTGCCGATGCTGGCGGCCGGCAAGGTGCTCGGCGGATTCGGCCTGACTGAACCGAACGCGGGCAGCGACGCAGGCGGTACGCAGACGACGGCGGTGCGGAAGAACGGCCATTATGTCCTGAATGGCACCAAACGTTTCATCACACATGCCGGCGTCGGTGAAGTGTTCATCGTCACCGCCGTCACCGATCCGTCGGCCGGTACCAAGGGGATCAGCTCGTTCATCCTGACCAAGGAAACGACGGATCTCGCGACGGCACGCGCCGTCGGTGTCGGACACGATGACTCGATCGTCGCGATGCCGGGGTTCCGCGCCGGCAAGAAGGAAGACAAGCTCGGATGGCGCGCCAGCGACACGCGCGAATTGATCTTCGAGAATGTCGAAGTGCCGGCCGAGAATCTGCTCGGTCAGGAGGGCATGGGGTTCATCAACTTCATGAAGACGCTCGACGCCGGTCGCATTGGTATCGCCGCCCTCTCACTCGGCATCGCCGAGGGGGCATTCGAGGAGGCGCGCCGGTATTCCATTGAACGCAAGCAGTTCGGGCAGTCGATCGTGAATTTTCAGGGCGTGTCGTTTCAGCTGTCCGACATGGCCACCGAGATCGAAGCGGGCAAACATCTCACATATCACGCCGCGATGCTGGCGCAGCAGGGCAGGCCCTACGGCAAGGAAGCCGCGATGGCAAAGCTCTTCTGCTCCGAACTGGCGATGCGCGCCACGCTGAAGGCAATTCAGATTCACGGCGGGTATGGCTACACCAAGGACTATCCCGTCGAGCGATACATGCGCGACGCGAAGATCTGTGAAATTGGCGAAGGTACCTCCGAGATCCAGCGCCTCGTGATTGCGCGGCACCTCGTGAAGGAGATCACGGGGTGAGCGGCGGAGTGGGATCGCTCGTGCAGCGCAACCGCGTGCTGCTCGGGTTTCTCTTCGGCACAGCGTTTCTCTGGTTCGCTCCGCGATACGCCACACCACAGCGTATCGCGATCGGCGGTGCGATCTCGCTCGTCGGCGTGCTGATACGTGCGTGGGCCACGGGTCATATCGTCAAGAACGCCACACTCACGACCACCGGCCCGTACGCACACACGCGCAACCCGCTCTATCTCGGCAGTTTCTTTCTGGCGCTCGGTATCGGGATGGCGACGCACTGGCTGGCGGTGGTGTTGGTCGTCGTCTTCTGGATCGCGGTGTACGGTCCAACGATCACGCGTGAACGGGATCTGCTGCGCGGTGTCTACGGCGACGCGTACGCGGAGTTCGAAGCCAATGTGCCGGCATTCTTGCCACGTCTTACCGCCTGGCAGGGGCCCGCAGGCGCCGATCGCTCCGCTTCCGCTGGATTCAGCGTTCCGCTCTACCTGCGGCACAAGGAGTGGCAGGCGGGATTGGGGTTTCTCGTCGCACTTGCCTGGCTGCGATTCAGCCCGTGGCGGTGAGCGAGGCCGTACGCCATCCAGGCGTGGCGAGTAGCGCTCGGGAGGCATTTGGTCAGCGCACGCGAACTCCCAAAGTGGGGTGTCGCAACGCGTTGCGCTGATATAGGCTTACCATTTCGCACGCGGCGCGCCTCAGTGTGCTGCGTGTTTCGCTGTCGCGGAGCGACCCCCGCCACGGTGTGTTCGACCCCGGTTCACAACCGGCGCTGGAGTGGCGGCGTCGTGCGGATCGGGCCGTACTCGTTTCACCGGCCATCTCTGGTGGCCACCGGTCGCAGTGGAGCCCGCGGGACCGCAATGTTTGCGGGCGGGCGAACCTGATTCGACCGGGTGAAGCGTGTAGTGCGGCAGACGCTGGTGGCTGATGCGCGTCCGCGTGTCGGTCAACTTTCACGTAGGTCAGCCCACGGGCTGCGTGTGCAAGGGTCGCCTCACGCGGTGCCGCGAGGCGTGCATGAAGCGTGATATCCTGATCAATGCCGGCGCACGGGAAGTGCGCGTGGCCATCATCGAAGACGACCAGCTTGTCGAGCTGCTCGTCGAACGTCCCGAGGCGCGCCGCATGGTTGGCGACATCTACCTCGGACGCGTCGAAGCGGTCCAGCCTGGGTTGGAGGCGGCCTTCGTTGACATCGGCACGGAGAAGAGCGCATTCCTGCATGCGTCGGATCTCGTGTACGACAAGGACGACGACGATGATGATGACGACGATGATGAGTCCGACGGTGACGACGCGGCCGACGCAGCACCGGACGCCGACGCGCGCGGAAGTGATGCGCCAAAATCAGGTCGCCCACCGAAGAAAGAAGCGCCGCTGATTCAGGACGTGCTCAAGCGCGGCGACACGGTGCTCGTGCAGGTCAGCAAGGAGCCCATCTCCACGAAGGGACCGCGGGTCACCGCGCAGGTCTCGATGGCGGGGCGTTTCCTCGTGTACATGCCGTTCGCGTCGCGTGTCGGCGTCAGCCGGAAGATCGGCGAGCGCGAGGAACGCAAGCGCCTCAAGGAACAGGTCAACGCCTTCCTGCCGAAGGATGCCGGCGGCGTGATCGTGCGCACCGTTGGCGAAGATGTGACCGCCGAGACGTTCGAGCGCGAACTGACGGGCCTGATCAACAACTGGAAGCGCATCAACCGGAAGCGACAGTTCATGCGCGCGCCGGCACTCGTGCATCGCGAGACGAACCTCGCGCGCGGCATCATCCGAGACCTGTTCAGTGCCAAGGTCGACAAGCTCGTCGTCGACAGTCGGCAACTGTACAACGAGATCGTGGAGTATCTGAAGGGCGTCGGTCCGGAGCTCGTCGATCGCGTGCAGTTGTATGAGGAATCGCAACCGCTGTTCGACAAGCATGATGTCGAAGGGGAGATTCGCGACATCTTCAAGCGGCGCTGCGACCTGCCGTCGGGCGGCTACCTGATCATCGAGCCGACCGAAGCACTCGTGTCGATCGACATCAACTCGGGCCGCTACACCGGCAAGAAGGACCCCGAGAAGACGATCATGAAGACCAACATGGAAGCGGCGCGTGAAGTGGCGCGTCAACTCCGGTTGCGTGACGTGGGCGGCATCATCGTCTGCGACTTCATCGACATGGAAACGCGCGCCAACCGCGACAAGGTGCTGCAGGAGCTGCGCACCCACCTCGGCCGCGACCGGGCGCGTACCAAGGCGTTCCAGGTCAGCGACCTCGGTTTGATCGAGATGACCCGGCAGCGGGTCCGTGCCAGCCATCTCCAGGCAACCACGGAACCGTGCCCGACGTGCAATGGCACCGGCCGCATCTTCACGCCGGAGACGATTGTGCGGCGCGTGGAGCGCTCGGTGAAGCGCATCGGCGTCGAGGGGCGTCGGGACCCGATGGTGGTGAAGCTCCATCCGGACGTGGCCATGTACGTGCTCGAGCAGGAGCCGGATATTCTGGCGCGGCTCGAGAAGGTGGTGTCGTTCCCGCTCGAGCTGCGGGACGACCCGCTGCTCAGGCCGGACGAGTACAAACTCGTCGTCAAAGGCGCCCAGCGGGACGTGACCGCACAGTACGCCCTCGCCTGAGCCTTGGGTGAGCCGTGGGGACGGAGTTCGTGAGCTCATGAACTCCGTCCTCACTCCGCGCCCCTTGCAAGCCCAGCCCCGGTCAGCTAACTTCGTGGGCTCATTACCCTTACACGTCGTACACCTATGAGCTACGCGATCATTCGCACCGGCGGCAAGCAGTTCCGCGTCAGTGCTGGCCAGACATATCGGATTCCCTCCCTCCTCGGCGATGCCGGCGGCGCCGTGGAATTCAACGAAGTCCTGCTCGCCTCCGACGGCACGTCAGTGAGCACAGGCGTGCCCACGCTCTCCGGCGCCAAGGTGTCCGGTCAGATCGTGAAGCATGGCCGCGGCGAGAAGATCATCGTCTTCAAGTTCCGCCGCCGGAAGAACTACGCCCGCAAGCAGGGCCACCGTCAGGGCTTCACTGAAGTCCGGATCACCGACATCACGCTGGGCTGAGACTTCAATGGCACACAAGAAAGGCGTAGGCTCATCCCGTAACGGTCGCGATTCGAATCCGCAGTACCGTGGCGTCAAGAAGTTCGGTGGCGAGTTCGTGCGCGCCGGCGGCATCATCATCCGCCAGTGCGGCACCAAGGTCCACCCGGGCAAGAACGTCGGCCTCGGCCGCGACTACACCATCTTTTCGCTCGTCGATGGCGTCGTCGAATTCTCCCCGAAGGACAAGCGTCGCATCAAGGTCAGCGTCACACCGCTGGCCGTTGTCGCTGAAGCAATCGCCGCCGACTGACGTCAGCCGCTGCGCTGCTGAACGCCTCCGCATTGCGGGGGCGTTTTGTTTTTCAGGCATGGTGTTCCGCTCCACCGTTCGACGCGGCACTGGCGCCAGCGTGCTCGGCGGCGCACAATCACTCGCGCACCGCCGGACCGCTCACTCATTTCACGGGATGCACCGCATGGATCGCCGGGATTTTCTTGGCCTCGGAGTCGCGCTCACTGCATCCGCTCCGCTTCAGCGTCTCTCGTCGCGGCTGCTGAGCCCCAGCGCACCCACGCATGCACTGATCGCGATCGATGCGCTGGATGACCTGACCATCGCAGGTGCGCAGGCAGAGATCGCCGCCGGCAGACTCACATCACGCGCGCTGACCGAGCACTACCTCATGCGCATCCGCACACTGGATGCCGATGGGCCGCGTGTGAACAGCGTCATCGAGATCAATCCCGACGCGCTGGCACTGGCCGATGCGGCCGATGCAGAGCGTGCCTCGGCGCGCACGTTCGGTCCGCTGCATGGCATGCCGATTCTCCTCAAGGACAACATCGATACCGGCGATCGGATGAGCACCAGCGCCGGATCACTCGCGCTGGCGGAGAATCGCGCGCGACGCGATGCCGGTGTCGCCGCACGCCTGCGTGCCGCGGGTGCCGTGATTCTTGGCAAGACAAACCTCAGTGAGTGGGCGAACTTCCGGTCAACGCACTCCAGCAGTGGATGGAGTGGCCGAGGCGGTCAGACGAAAAATCCGCACGTGCTCGATCGTTCGCCGTGCGGTTCGAGTTCAGGGAGCGGTGCGGCAGTCGCAGCGGATTTCTGCATCGCCGCGGTGGGCACGGAGACCGATGGCTCGGTGATCTGTCCGTCGTCGCTGAATGGCATCGTTGGTCTCAAGCCCACCGTCGGTCTGGTCAGTCGCACCGGCATCATTCCGATTTCCGTCAGTCAGGACACTGCAGGACCGATGGCGCGCACTGTGCGCGATGCGGCCCTGCTGCTGAATGGCATGATCGGCCGCGACGCGAGCGACAGCGCGATGCGTGGTGCACCGACATCGCTGCCGACAGACTACACACGCACGCTCGACATCGATGGTCTGAAGGGCCTGCGCATCGGTGTTGCGCGCAACTACTTCGGATTCGACACTCGCGTCGACAGGATCATGGAAGATGCGATCCGTGTCATGCGTGAACGCGGCGCGGTGATCATTGACAATGTGAATGTGCCGAACGCCGACAAGTACGGTGCCGAAGAAACCGAGGTGCTGCAACACGAATTCAAGGCGGGCCTGAACGCGTATCTCAGCACGCTGCCGACGTCGATTCCCGTGCACTCACTCGCCGAACTGATTCTCTGGAACGAAAAGAATCACGAACGGGAGTTGCAGTGGTTCGGCCAGGAAATCTTCACAGCGTCACAGAAGCGCGGCCCACTCAGCAGTCCTTCCTATCGCCGCGCGCGCGAGACCTGTGTGCGACTGTCCCGCCGGGAAGGGCTGGACGTCGCACTCCGCCGCACACGCTGCGATTTGTTGATCGGGCCGACCGGCGGCCCGGCATGGACGATCGACCTGATTGCCGGCGATCATTTCGGCGGCGGTGTGTCATCGGCACCGGCCGTGGCGGGATATCCACATCTCACCGTGCCGGCCGGCAAGGTCGCCGGATTGCCCGTCGGAATTTCATTCTTCGGCGCTGCCTGGAGCGAGCCTGTGCTCTTCCGGGCGGGGTTTGCTTTCGAGCAGGCCACTTCACATCGCATGCGTCCCACGTTCGCGACGACGGTTGCGGCCACGCCGCGCTGATCGCGCCTGTATCACGTGTGCACACACCGGCACACGAGTCGAGCTCCCGTTGCCCACCGTCGTGTTCCCTCCCCGCATTCTCCTGGTCGCGACCGCACTCCTGCTGTTGCCACATCCCGTTCACGCGCAGCGCCCCGTCCGGCGCGACTCCACGCGCGCGGATTCTGCGACACGCATTCAGCCGCTGCCGACGGTAAACGTTCGTGTGTTATCCGACCAGCGCTCGCTCGAGAAAGTGCCGTGGGCGGTCGGTGTCGTCGGTGTGCGCGAACTCCGTCGTGCACAGCCCACCATCACACTCGACGAAGCACTCAGTTCAGTGCCCGGTGTGTTCGTCGCCAGCCGATACAACTTCGCAACTGACTCACGCATTTCAGTGCGAGGTGCCGGCGCACGCGCGAACTTCGGACTGCGCGGCGTGAAAGTGTTTCTCGACGGCGTTCCGCAAACGCTGCCCGATGGCCAATCGCAGCTCACGAACGTCGAGCTGGGCAACATCGATCGGGTGGAAGTGCTCCGAGGCAGCACGGCCTCCCTGTACGGAAACGGGTCAGCAGGTGTGCTGTCGTTCACCAACGACCTGCGCGCGCCGACGCCATTCGCACAGAGCGCGCGACTGCTGTTCGGTTCGTTCGGGGAACGCAAGGCGCAACTGCGCACCGTCGCGCGCAATGGCAATACGATCGGATCGCTCTCACTCTCACGCACGACATACGACGGGTTCCGCGTGTACAGTGCGGCCGAGTCACGCCAGTTGAATGGGGCGCTCGACTATTCGCTCGGTGCGGACAGTCGACTCGAGGTTCGCGCGCAGGTGGCCGAAGTGCCGCGCGCCGTGAATCCCGGCGCACTGACGTTCGCGGAATACGCCGCCAATCGTGATTCGGCAAGCGCGACGAATATCCGGCGCGGTGCCGATCGGCGCGTGAAGCAGGATCAGCTCTCGGTATCATACCATCATGGTGCTGCCGGAAGTCGTGCTGAGTACGTATCGACAACGTGGATCAGTTCACGCGGCGTACGCAACGCGTTGTCGACGGCTCCACCCGGTACCGTAACGGCGGTGACCGGCATCTACTCGACGCTCGATCGTATTTTTGCCGGAACGCGACTGAGTGCGCGATACACGCTTGGCGAGACGCCGGCAGCACCGATGGTCTCGGCCGGCCTCGACCTGCAACAGATGCGCGATCGACGCATCAACTTTCGGGCGACTGGCGGGCGACCGACGGCGGTAACCGACACACTGATTCTCGATCAGTTCGAGACGGTGCGCAGCGCCGCGCCATTCGTTCAGGCACAGTGGGCGCCAACACCGCGTGTGCTGTTCAGCGCCGGGGCGCGCTACGATCGACTGCGGTTCTCAGTGCACGATCTGTTCACGCGCGACGGCGGCGCGAACAACGGTGATAACAGCGGCGGCCGGACGCTATCGGCGGTCAGTGGGCACAGCGGTGTCACGGTCACCGGCTGGACGATGTTCGCGCCGTACGCCAATGTCTCGACGAGCTTCGAGACACCGACGACCACCGAGCTTCAGGCGCGCCCGGATCGCGCCGGCGGCTTCAACACGGCGCTCGGACCGCAACGCACGGTGAGCACGGAGATCGGCGCACGTGGTGCCGTCAACACACTCGCGAGCTGGAACGTCGCCGTCTATCGCGCCAACGTGAAGAACGCGATCGTACAATCGCGCGTCGTCGACGGCACGGCGTACTTCGAGAATGCCGGCCGCACGCGCAACAGCGGTCTCGAAGCCGGCGGCAGTATTCGCGTCGGGAAAATTGCGTCGGTGAACGCCGCGTACACCTGGTCGGAGCTGCACTTTGCCGACTACCGCCAGCGCACCGGCACACGCGTCGACACGCTCGATGGCAAGCAGCTGCCTGGTGTGCCTCCGCAGCAGTTGCGGCTCGGCTTTCGTTCCGCGTCCGTGCGCGGCTTCACGCTTGACGCAGATCAGACCTGGACGAGCGCGTTGTTCGCCGATGACTTCAACACCATCCGCGTCCCGGGCTGGGGCACCGGCGTGACCAACATCCGCGCCAGCTGGACGGTGTCGCACAACGGCTATCGCTTCGAACCGTTCGCCGGCGTGCTCAACGCACAGGACAACGCCTACATCAGCGCCGTCACCGTCAACGGCGCCACCGGCCGCGTCCTAGAACCCGCCCCCCTCCGCAACTGGTACCTCGGCCTCGACATCGGCGTCGCGCGCTGAACTGCTGGTCTCGCACAGAGCCACAGAGCCACAAAGAGTCCTACAGCTCCTGGCGGAACAGTTTTCACGCGGGGCTCGCGGGGGACGCGGGGAAGGTCAACAAAAATGCTGTTG
>JANLPZ010000148.1:0-41105 GCA_031367535.1 Gemmatimonadaceae bacterium | reverse complement strand
GCCCCTGTGCCCTTCTCGCTCGTCTGCTTCCGCTATGCACCACCTGGCATGAGCGACAGCGATGCCGACGCGGCGAACGCCGCGATGTTGTCCGCCGTGAACGCCGCCGGCCACGTGTATCTCTCGCACACGCGCCTCGATGGCCGGTACGTCCTCCGCCTCGCGATCGGCAACATCCTGACCACACGCGCACATGTCGACCTCGCCTGGTCCGAGCTTCAGCGAGTAGTTCCGTAAGCATCGAATCATCGGAACAGCTTTCGCGCGGGTCCCGCAGGGGACGCGGAGAAGTGCAAGAACAAAATGCTGTTGAAACAGCGTAACGGGGGCGCAGTGTGAACAGCATTTGTTTTTCCCCGCGTCCCCGTGGGCCCCGCGCGAAAACGGTCAGCGATGCCGAACACCGAGCGGAATTCCGGATAGCGAGACTATTCGTCGCCGAACATGGCGCCGAGCGAGCCAATGGTGCCGCCGACGCCGCCTTTGCCGCCGGTGTTGCGGTGCGGCGCGGCGGCGATGATGCGATCGGCGAGGCGCGAGAAGGGCAGCGTCTGCAGGACGATCCGACCCGGCCCGCGCAGGCGGACGTAGAACAGACCTTCGCCGCCGAACAGCGCCGTCTTGATCCCCTTCACCATCTCTATGTCGTAATCCACGCTCGGCTGCATCGCCACAAAGCAGCCGGTGTCGACACGCAGCACTTCGCCGGGCTGCAGGTCACGTTGCACGAGGGTGCCGCTGGCGTGCAGGAATGCGAGACCGTCGCCGCTGATCCGCTGCAGGACAAAGCCTTCCCCGCCGAAGAAGCCCGCGCCGATCTTCCGCTGCAATGCGATGCTCACATCGAGGCCGCGCGCACCGGCAAGGAATGCGTCGCGCTGCGCGATGATGGTCCCACCCCAGTCGAGCACATTGACTGCCTGGATCTTGCCAGGAAACGGACTCGCGAACGCGACGTCGCGCCTCTGGTTCGCCTCATTGATGAACACCGTCATCATGAAGCTGTCGCCGGAGAGCACACGCTTCGCGCCGCCCATCAACTTGCCGAGTAATCCGCCGCCTTCGTTGTTCGGGTCGAGCGTCGTGATCGGACGGATGCCCTCTTCCATGTACATCATCGCGCCCGCTTCGGCCGTCACTGCCTCGCCCGGGTCGAGCGTCACGATCACGGCCTGCAGATCATCGCCGATCAGGCGATAGTCGATTTCGTCAGCTTTGCGCATGAGAGGTCTGGAGGGTCAGTCGTTTGACTGCTGTGGGGGGATTGGGCGGGGAGATCGGGGAGTGCGTCGCTTGCAACCGTCGTCTCAATTCGGTTGATCGCTGACTTTTTTGGGTGAAGAGCTCACGGAGCGCACGGAGTGTGTGGGGTCCGGCATTCGTCTACCGCGCAACAAAGAAATGCTTTGGAACTGCAGTTCACAAAAAATTCAGCGATGCCTCGCGACTCGAAGATCGTGGCAACCGACGCACTCAGTGAGCTCCGTGAGCTCCTCACCCCAAAGACGATGCCGCGTAAAGCAGAGATGCATGCCACCGACGCACTCCCCGGCCTCCCCGCCCTCTCCCCCAAACGCAGTTCAAGAAAGCAAATTCTCACCGACGTTCGCAGAAGAAACAGAACGCTTGCCTTACGCCCAGAACTGCCACTGCTTCGCGAACACGACGTACGCGGACAGACAGGCATTCGTTACAGCGTGGGCCCAGATCAGGTCGGCGATGGAGCGGGTGCGAGCCATCCACACGTTGTAGACGATGCCGCAAAGCAGCCCGACATCCCAGTAGGAACCGTGTTCGCTCGCGAACAGCACCGCCGTGGCCCAGAACGACAGCGTTGTGTAGCTGCCGAGCGGGCGCGCTTGGAAATCATCGAACGAATCGACCGTGCGCGGTAACCAGCCGCGCCAGAACAGCTCCTCGAGAATCGGCACCAGCAGGACGGCGCGTGCGGCGCGCAACCAGAGCGTGAGGACACTCTGCTGCGCCGCGGTATCAAGTCCGCCGGCCGGCACGCCCACGATCGCATTGCTGAACAACCAGTGCGAGCGGTAGTCGGGCCAGAGCGCGTCCGGTGCAATCCAGAACATGAACACGCCGATGCCGATCGCCGTCGACATGAGGAAGTGTTTCGGGACCAGATCGATCACGCGCCGACTGACGCCGATCAACACGGCGTCCAGCACCACGACCCAGAGAAGCGCGTTCCACGGCTCCTTGATTCCGATGGCTGGAAGCACGGCCAGCAATAGCATGAACACGGCGAACGGAACAACCCACGGGATCGCGGCGCGGACGGGCATGACGAATGGGAGCGGTGTGGTCTCGGTCGGAACGCGAGGAATGTAAAGTCGGGCCGGCCGGCTCAGGCGAGTGGCAGTGCGCCTTCGCGTGTGGTGACGGCCGGGTCACCGGCATGTTTCGTGGCACATATTGTTCGTCATGAGCACGACAGACGCGGCGCTCTCGCTGCACCCGGATCGCTACTTCGACTCTGATCCCTCCATCCGGCGGGTCGCGCGTGATATCTACGACGCCACCAGTACCCTGCCGTTGATCTGCCCGCACGGTCACGTCGACCCGTGGCTGCTGGCCACCAATGCACCGTTTCCGGAGCCGACGGCGCTCCTCATCACGCCGGACCACTACATCATCCGCATGCTCACCTCGCAAGGGGTGCCGATGAAGTCGATGGGTGTACCGACGGTGGACGGTTCCGCGGTCGAGCACGACCCGTACCGAGTCTGGCAGCTGTTCGCCGAACGTTTTCACCTGTTCCTTGGTACACCGACGGGCCTGTGGTTCACGCACACGCTCCATGAGCTGTTCGGTGTGCGTATACGCCTGTCCGGCACCACCGCGCGGCGTATTTACGATCAGATCGACGAGCGCCTGGCGTCGCCGGAGTATCTCCCGCGAGCTTTGTTCGAGCAGTTCCGAATCGAAGTTCTGGCCACGACGGATGCAGCCGGCGACAGTCTCGAGCCGCATCACCTCATCCGCGACAGTGGCTGGACTGGACGTGTCGTCCCGACATTTCGACCGGACGCAGTGTTTCGTGTGGCGAACGCTGGCTGGCGAAACGAATTGACGGCGCTCGAACAGCAGTGCGGCACGTCGATTGTTCGCGTCGCCGACTTCATCGAGGCGCTCGCGACACGTCGGGCGTACTTTGCGTCGCTCGGTGCGACCGCCACCGACCACGCGGTGGTCGCACCGCTGACGCAACGACTGCACACGTCGCAGCTCGAGCGCATCTTTGGCGACGCACGCGCCGGTCGCGCCTCCGCCGACGATCAGCGCGCGTTCGAAGCGCACATGCTGATCGAAATGGCGCGGATGAGTACCGAGGATGGGCTGGTGATGCAGCTGCATGTGGGCGCACTGCGTGACCACCATGCTGGCGTTCATGCGCGCTTCGGTTCCGATAGAGGGGCCGACATTCCGGTCGCCACGGAGTTCACGCGCAATCTCCAGCCACTGCTCAACGAGTTCGGCCACGACTCGCGCCTGACACTCATTCTGTTCACGCTTGATGAATCCACGTACGCGCGCGAGCTCGCGCCGCTGGCCGGACACTATCCTGCCGTGCGACTCGGCCCGCCGTGGTGGTTTCATGATTCGATCGAAGGGATGCGTCGCTTTCGCGAGCAGACCACGGAGACGGCCGGTCTGTTCAACACGGTCGGCTTCAACGACGATACCCGTGCGTTCTGCTCCATTCCGGCGCGGCACGATCTCGCACGCCGCATGGATGCGAACTTTCTCGGTGGACTGGTGGCCCGACACGTGATCGAGATGCCGGACGCCCTGATGCTCGGCGCCGAGCTGGCGTACGGACTCGCGCGTCGCGCGTATCGCTTTGATCGTACACCGGACATGACGACATGACGCGACCGCAACTTTCCCGCGCGCTGATTGCCGACCCGACGTGGAATGGCTCGGAATCCGTGACGGTGCCGACTGCCGCAATGCTCGCGTTGCCGGAGCGCGCCGTGCAGTTCGGGACGGGGGCGTTTCTGCGCGGATTCATCGACTACTTCCTCGATGTTGCGAACGCCGACGGACGGTTCAACGGACGCGTCGTTGCGATCGCGTCGACGGGAACGGGTCGTGACCGCGCGTTTGGCGAACAGGATGGACTCTACACGCTCATCTCACGGGGCATCGCCGGCGGCCTGTCGAGCGAAGAGTCCCGTGTCATCGGTGCCGTGAGCCGCGCCGTGTCTGCCACCACCGAATGGGATGCCGTGCTCGCCTGCGCACGGATACCGGAGCTCGCGCTCATATTCTCGAACACCACTGAAGTCGGAATCGCGTTCGATCCGAACGACCGCTTCGCTGCAACGCCGCCAACGTCGTTCCCCGGAAAGCTGACGCGATTCCTGTACGAACGCGCGCAGGCGTTCGACTTCACGCCGTCGCGCGGTGTCATCGTGCTGCCGTGCGAACTGATCGCGCAGAACGGAACCCAGCTGCGCGCGATCGTCGATCGTCATGCCGCGCTCTGGAATCTGGACGCACGCTTTGTTCGCTGGCTCGACGCCGGCGTGACGTTTTGCAACACGCTTGTGGATCGCATCGTGCCGGGTGCGCCATCTGGCGCAGACGCGGAAGCGCTGGCCGACCGGCTGGAGTACCATGACGCGTTGATGACCACCGCAGAGCGCTTCCGTCAGTTCGTGATCGAAGGCGATGCGCAGCTTGCGGACCGCCTCGGGTTTGCGAGCGCTGACGCCGGCATTACCGTCGTCGCCGACATCGAACCGTATCGCCAGCGAAAGGTCCGGCTGCTGAACGGCGCGCACTCGATCAGTGTCGCAGTCGCGCTGATGATCGGTTGCACGACGGTGCGTGAGGCCATGGTGAATCCGGGGGTGCGGACGTTCATCCGCCGCGTGCTGCTCGACGAGATCGTACCGACGCTCGATGTACCGGACGCCGAGCCGTTCGCGCGCAGTGTGCTCGAGCGCTTCGAGAATCCGTTCATCCGGCACGCGTTGTTCGATATCACGCTACAGGGCACGACCAAATGGCGCGTGCGTGTTGTTCCGACGCTGGTGCGCGCTGCGGCGATGCGCGGCGGCGTCCCGGAAACACTGGCGTTCGGACTTGCGGCGCATCTGCTCTTCCTGCGCGGCGATCTGCAGCGCCAGCGAGTGATTGCGGGACAGACCGTTCCACCGGACGACCTCGGCGAGCGGATTCGTCTGGCATGGACCGCGCTGTCGCCTGAACCCGATCGGATCGCGCTGCACGCGATGGTGCACACCACACTGTCTGACTCCGAGATCTGGGGAGTCGACCTTTCTCGACTGCCGATGTTTGTCGAATCTGTCAGCCTGCAGCTGGCGCGCATCATGACCCTGGGCGCCGATCGGGCGCTGGGCACTCTGCTCATGACAGGAGTGATATGACGCACCTCACCGACCTTTCGCACGGTGTCCAGCAGCCGCGTGTCGCAGCCCGTCGCGCAGTGGTGCAGGCCTTGATCGCTGCCGGTGCAGTAGCGGTCGCGCGACTGCCGGATGGTTCGCACGGCGAAGCGGTGGCGCATGCCTTGCTGGCCGGTGGCGTGCGGGCGATCGAAATCACACTCACGACCAACGGCGCACTCGAACTCATCGCGGCGTTGACACAGACATTCGGCGACACACTTCTGATAGGTGCCGGCTCCGTGCTGACGGCCGACGCCGCGCGCCAGGCTATCACCGCCGGCGCACGATACATCGTCAGCCCGGTGTGCGACATCGATGTGATCGCGGCGGCACACGCCGGCGACGTGCCAGCGCTGCCCGGAGCATTCACGCCTACCGAAATCCTGCGCGCGTATCAGGCCGGCGCCGATCTTGTGAAGGTGTTTCCATCGGATGCACTCGGCCCGGCGTTCATCAAGGGTGTGCTCGCGCCGATGCCATTTCTGGAGTTGATGCCCACCGGCGGCGTCACACCGGAGAATGTCGGCGACTGGATTGCCGCGGGCGCAGTTGCGGTTGGTCTTGGCTCGGCGCTGGTCGATCCGGTGCTCGTCAGGACCGGCGACTTCGCCATGCTCACGCAGCGGGCACGCATCGCGACTGCGGGCATTGCGACCGCGCGCTACAACCGGAGCGACCGATGAGCGATCGTGAAAAGCCCGTCGTCACATTCGGTGAGGTCCTGCTGCGGCTCTCGCCGCCGGGACAGGAGCGACTGTTGCAGTCGCCGCACTTGCGCGCCTACTGGGGCGGCGCGGAAGCCAACGTCGCCGCTGGTCTCGCCGGTCTCGACACGTCGGCGCAACTTGTCACGGTGCTCCCGCACGGGCCGGTCGGTGACGCGGCCATCAGCGCACTCCGCGCCGAAGCGATCGATACCAGTCGTGTGTTGCGTCGTGGCGATCGGATGGGGTTGTACTTCGTCGAGCCGGGTGCCGACATCCGACCACTGCGTGTGGTGTATGATCGCGCCGATTCTGCATTCGCACAGCAGAGCGGTGACGAGTTCGAGTGGGCGGCGATCCTTGGCAACGCGCGTTGGCTACACCTGACAGGAATCTCTGCCGCGCTCGGGGATGGGCCGTTGCGCGGCGTGCTGTCGGCGGTCGACGCCGCACAGTCGCTCGGTGTACCGATCAGTCTCGATCTGAATTTCCGGCCGGCGCTGTGGATGGGACGTGATCCCAAACCCATCATGCAGGCGCTCGCGGCACGCGCGTCGCTGCTGATCGCGAACCCCAGCGCGATCGAGGTCATGCTCGGAATTCGCACAGCTGGTACCGCTCCCGAACCCGCTGACGCCGTGCGCCAGACGATCGACGCCATGCACGCAGCCTACGGTTCGATGCGCATCGCCATAACGCAGCGCGAGGTGCTTTCGGCGAGTCGTCATGTCTGGCAGGCATACCTCTGGGACGCAGCGAACGGCGCGTTGCACCACGGCGGCCGACATACCGTTGATGTGGTGGATCGCGCGGGCGGTGGCGACGCATTCGCCGCCGGGCTGCTGCACACACTGCTGGCTGGCGCTTCCGCCATCGAGGCAGTGCGCTTTGCCACCGCCGCTGGTGCACTCAAGATGACCATTCCCGGCGACATGAACCGGGTGCGTGGCAGCGAGGTGACGTCTCTGCTCACCACACTGACATGATCAGGTCGGCGACGCATTGTGCCGTGGCACCCGGAAATGCGCCGCAACCCTCTAAACACCATCGAACATCATGCGGCTGACCTCTCCACGCGCGTGCCTTGCGACCGCAGTCCTCTGTTCCGCCTCGATCGCCGCCGCCCAGCGCACACCCGCTACCGCACCAGCGGATCTGGACGCCTACGTCACGCAGGTGCTGCAGACGTTCAGCGTGCCCGGCATGGCGGTCACCATCGTGAAGGATGGCAAGGTGCTCGTCGCACGGGGCTACGGCGTTCGCACGCTCGGCGACACGGCGCGTGTCACCGGCAGCACTCGGTTCGGCATCGCCTCGAACAGCAAGGCGTTCACCGCCACCGCGCTCGCGATGCTGGTGGACGAGGGAAAGGTCGCGTGGGACGAACCGGTCGTGACCTACTTGCCACAGTTCGCGTTGTCCGATCCGTTCGTGACCCGACAGATCACGGTGCGTGACCTGCTCGTGCATCGCAGCGGGCTTGGCCTGGGCGCCGGCGATCTGTTGTGGTGGCCCGGCTCGACGTACAACCGCGCGCAGATCGTGCACCGTCTGCGTGACATACCGCTGAGCACGAGTTTCCGTGGCGCCTATGCGTACGACAACGTGCTGTATATCGCGGCCGGCGAACTGATCGAAGCCGTCAGCGGACACTCGTGGGAGGATTTCATCACGGCGCGCATCCTCACACCGCTCGGCATGTCGCACACGCTCCCGCGGCACTCCGATGCAGCGACCAGCGGCAACGTCGCTTCGACCCACGCCTTCGTCGACGGTACACTGGAACGCATCAAGCCGCTCACCAGCGACAACACCAACGCGGCTGGCGGTATCAACACCACCGCCGACGACATCGCGAAGTGGATGATGGCGCAGCTCGACTCGGGCCGCACCGACACCACGCGCCTCTGGTCGCAACGGGCGCAGCGCAGTCTCTGGACCGGTGTCACCCCGATGCCGTTCGGCACACCGAGCGGACCACTCGGTCTCGTGGCGCCGCAGTTCAAGCTCTATGCGCTTGGCTTCGATGTGCAGGACTACCGCGGCGTCAAGATCGCGACGCACACCGGCGGTCTGCCGGGCTACGTGTCGGAAGTGACGTTCGTGCCGTCGCTGAAACTTGGCGTCGCCGTGCTCACCAATCAGGAAAGCGGCGCGGCATTCCGCGCAGTCACCTATCGTGTGCTCGATCACTTCATGGGTACAAAAGTGATCGACTGGCGCGCAGTGCTCGACAGCGTCGCGAAGGCGGGACTCGCGACTCTCGCCGCACACGTCAGTGGCGCCACCGCTGCGCGGGACTCACTCTCGAAACCATCGCTACCAATCGAACGCTACGCCGGCACCTACACCGATCGCTGGTACGGCGACGCGACGGTGACCGTGACCAATGGCAAACTCGCCATCGCCATGCTGCCGTCACCCGACCTCGTCGGCGATCTGCAGCACTGGCAGTACGACACGTTCGTTGTACGCTGGAAAGACCGCTCCCTGCGCGCCGACGCCTTCATCACTTTCCAACTCACCCCCGACGGTCAGGTGGAGAGTGCGCGCATGGCGCCGTTCAGCGACGCCGTCGATTTCTCCTTCGACTTCCAGGACCTCACCCTCCTCCGCACCCACCGCACCGCTCCGTAGTTCTCGCGACTTCTACAGCATTCAGTAGGAAAACTTTCACGCGGGGCTCGCGGGGAATGCGCGGGGAGCTCGGTAAGCGCGGCGCACACCTACAGAATAGTAGGCCCTGAAATGCTTTTCTCACTGCGCTCCCGCATGCGCAGTGAGAAAAGCATTTGCAGTTTGTGTTGCGCGACCAGGATTGCATAGTGAGCCGATCTCCCCGCATTCCCCGCGGGCCGCGCGTGAAAATTGTGTGGCCGGATGCTGTAGGAGTCGTGAGCCCCGCGTGAAAACTGTTCGGCACGATGATGTGGAAGCAACGGAGGGCGAACCGATTGGCTCGCCCTTCGAAGGTCTTGCACAACACAACCGAACTCAGTCACCCATGACCGGTGTCGGCATCGCGCCAACCGGGATCGGATGTTCGCCGGTCTGCGGCGTGCTGAAGCCGAGGCGGCGGCCGAACCAGGCGCGCATGCCGTCGAGGATTTCATAGATCGTCGGCACCACGATCAGCGTCAGGATCGTCGACGTGATCACACCACCGATGACGGCCGTGCCGAGTGGCTTGCGGAAGTCGGCGCCTTCGCCCGTACCCAGCGCGATCGGCAACATGCCGGCCACGAGGGCGAACGTCGTCATCAGAATCGGACGGAGTCGAATCGCACCCGCTTCGATCAGCGCGGTGCGCAACGACACACCCTTCTCCTCACGAGACCACTTCGCGAAGTCGATCAGCAGGATCGCGTTTTTCGCCACAATGCCTGCCAGCAGAATCACACCGATCAGCGACATCAGGTTGATCGTCGTGCCTGTCAGCGCGAGCGCACCGAACACACCCACCAGCGAGAGTGGCAGTGAGATCAGGATCGCGATCGGATCGAGGAAGCTGCCGAACTGCACCACGAGGATCATGTACATCAGCACAATCGCAATGCCGAGCGCCGAGAGAATCGAGCCGAACACCTTGTTCTGATTCTCCGTGTCCCCACCCTGGCTGAGTGAGACGCCCGGTGGCATCGGCTCGGCCGCCATGATCTTGTTGATGTCCGCCAGCACATCGCTGTTCGGACGACCGGCCACGTTCGCCTGCACCGTCACCAGCTTGTCGCGATTGAGATGGCTGATGATCGCCGGACCCAGGCCCTGCTCCACCGTCGCCACCTGACCGAGCGGCAACGTGCTCGATGGTGCCCCGTTCTTGCCAGGGATCACCAGCGGCAGTCGCGTCAGGTCGGCAAGACGTTCACGCGACTCGGGAGTGAAGCGCACGCGCACCTTGCGCGTCTCACCCATCGGATCGACCCAGTCACCCGCTTCCACGCCGGCAAACGCCGGACGCAATGCCTGCGCGACGGAACCGACCGTCACACCAAGTGAACTCGCCAGACCGCGGTCAATCTGCACCGTCAGTTCCGGCTTCTGTCCCTTGGTGCTCAAGTCCACATCGACCGCGCCTTTCACCGCGGCAATCTTCGGCAGCAGCTTCTCGGCGTACGCCTGCAGTGACCGCGCATCGTCGCCGCGCAGCTGCAACTGGATCTGCTTCATGTCGCCATTGAAGTCGTTCGTGTACACGCTGGCGACAGCACCGCCGATGATCGACATATCGTGGCGCAGTTTTTCGGCGAGATCATCGGCCGACAACTGCCCTTTCGACTTGCGCTCACCCTTCGGATACAGCTTCACGAACACGTTGCCCGCGTCCACCGCACCGCTGGCACCACCGATCGTGGCGAACGTGAACACCACTTCCGGATAGCGACGTGCGATGCGCTCCGCCTCGAGCACCTTGAGGCGCATGTAATCGAGGTTCGAGCCGGGCGGTGTTTCGATCTTCACATTCATTTCTGCGTTGTCTTCGCCCGGGAAGAAGCTGACGCCGACCTTCCCGAAGTCGAGCAGCGCGTTGCCCTTTTCCACACCCATCGCCGCGTGCGCGATCTTCGGCACCAACGGAATGCTGGCGATGGCAAACAGGAGGAACACTACGCCAAGCACGATACGAACGCCGCCAGACAGCGACTTGCGTGTATCGAAGAAGACACCGACGAAGATCAAGCCCATCGCAATCGTGAAGCCGATGAAGCCCGACAGCGGCAGCGAGAACGCGGCGAAGAACACGCCGATCGCGAGGATCATCATCGCCACGCGATGATCGAGCGCCCACGCGATCACGCCGCGGTACTTCTCGATCTGGTGATTGAACCAGTGATTGAACTTGTCCAGCCACTTGGTGATGAACCACTTCTTGTCTTCGGTCTGATGCGGATCGGGCCAGTAGGCCGAGAGCATCGGGTCGAGCGAGAAACTGACGAAGAGTGACACGAGCACGGAGCAGGCGATGGTCAGCGCGAGCGGCTTGAACCACTGTCCGGCTTCCGCCTCGAGGAATGCAATCGGCACGAACACGGCGACGATCGAGAACGTCGTCGCGGCCACCGCGAGTCCGATCTCGGCGGTGCCGTCCATTGCGGCCTGCATGTGCGATTTCCCCATTTCCACGTGTCGCACGATGTTCTCTCTGACCACGATCGCGTCGTCGATCAGGATGCCGATCGCCAGCGACAGGCCGAGCAGCGACATCGTGTTGAGCGTGAACCCAAACGCGTACACGGCGAGGAAACTCGCCACCACAGACACCGGCAGTGCGAGACCCGTGATCACGGTGGAGCGCCACGAGTTCAGGAACAGGAACACCACCAGCACCGTCAGCAGCGCACCTTCGATGAGTGTGCCGCGCACATTCGCCACGCTGGCGTCGACGCGCTTGCCCGAGTCCTTGATGATGCGCAGTTCGACGCCCTTCGGCATCCGCTGCTGAATCCGTTCCACCGCTTCCACCACCTTGCTCGTCACTTCGGTGGTGCTGTAGCCGACGGACTTGTTGACCTGGAGCCCGACCGCTTCCACACCATCGAGCAAAGACAACGTGCGCTGCTCTTCGGTGCCGTCGCGGATGTCTGCGACCTGCGACAGTCGGATCAGCTGACCGTTGCGCTCTGCGACCGCAATGTTGGCGAAGTCCTGTGCATCCTCGAGCCGACCCTTGAGCCGGATCGTGCGCTCGTCGAGGACACCCGAGAGGCTGCCCACCGGTACGGCAAGGTTCTGTTGCTGCAGCGCGGCGACGACTTCGCCGACGCTCAAGTTGTTCGCCTGCAGTGCGGACGGCCGGAGTTCGACCATCATTTCGCGCTTCACGCCACCGGTCACTTCCACCTTCGCCACGCCGGCAATCGCGCGCAGCTCGCGCGTCACGCCCGGATCGGCGATCAGCGTCAGCTGCGGTGCCGACAATTCCTTCGACGACAGGGCGATCTGCACCACCGGACGATCGGTGGGATTGAACTTCTGCAGAATCGGTTCCTTCATTTCGGCCGGCAGGTCGTTGCGCTTCAGGTTGATCGCATCGCGAATCTCCGTCGTCGCTTCCTGCATGTTCTTGCCGAACTTGAAGAACGTGATGACCGTCACGAACCCGTCGCGCGCTTCGCCCTGCACCTTGTCCACGCCCGAGATGCCGGTGATGGCTTCTTCGACAGGGTCGAGGATTTCGCGTTCCACCTGATCCGGGCTCGCACCCGGGTACACGATGGTCGTCAGGACCACTGGGGGCGCCACCTCCGGAAACTCATCCGTCTGCAGCTTGGTGTACGCGAACAACCCGCTCACCACCAGCACGATCATCGCAACGATCGTGATCAGCGGACGCTTGATCGCAAAATCTGAAATCCACATATGCCTTACCTCGCCCCGGTTGTGGCCTTGGCGGGAGCCGCCGCGGCACTCCGATCGTTCACCGATGACACACGCACCTGCTTGCCTTCACCGATCGCCTGCGCGGCGCCGAGCAACACCGTGTCGCCGCGCTGCAGACCCTGCGTGATTTCGTAGTTCTCGCGCTGATCGTCGCGAATGCCGAGCGTCACCGACACACGTTCGACACGTCCACCGCGCAGTCGCATCACGACCGGCTTCGGACCGCGCTGATCGATCGCCGTCGCCGGCAACACCATCGCCGAGCGCGTTTCTGCGTTGACGCGGCCTTCCGCGAACAGTCCGCCGACGAGCGTGCCGGCGCTGTTCGGAATCGAGGCGAGGATCATCACCTGTCGCGTGGTCGGATCGGCCACTGGACTGATCCGCTTCACCGTGCCGGTGAACGACCGATCAGTGTAGCCACTGACCTTGAACGCGACTGGCATGCCGATGCGGATCTGGCTGACCTGCGCTGCCGGCACCGCGGCTTCGAGGCGCATGCTCTTCGGATCGACGACCGTGAAAAGCTGCGCACCCGGCTGCACGACATCACCGGCGCTCACCACCGTGCCGGCAATCACACCGGCGAATGGCGCGCGCACCGTGGCACTGCGCAGCTGCTTGCTGGCCTGTGCATACGCCGACTTCACGTTCGCCAGCTGCGCCATGGCCGTCGAATAGGAGAGTCGCGCATTTTCCAGGTCACGGTCCGCAATCGCGCCAGCGGCATTCAAACGCTCGGAGCGGTCGAGTTCCTTCTTCGCCTGCGCCGCCGACGCTTCCGATGCGGTCACGCCCGTGCGTGCCGACAATTCGGCGGCGGTGGCGGTGCTGGCGTCGATGCGTGCCAGCTGTGCGCCGGCGGCCACCTTCTGGCCCGCCTCGACATAGACCTGTATCACGCTGCCCGAGACTTCCGAACGCACCGAGGCGCTGCGTTCGGCGGACAATTCGCCGGAGAGTGACGGACCACTCGAGATGCGCATCGTATCGACCACGCCGATGTTCTCCGGCGAGACGAGCGTGGGCAGCTCCACGACCTGTGCGTTGGCGTCCTCTTTCCTGCCGCAGGCTGACACAAGTGAGCTGCCGGCGAGCAGCAGGCCAAGCAGCACGGGACGAGCGATGAACCTGATGCTGTACGGAGCGCGCGAGGCGCGAATCGAATTGTCTGTCATGGTATTTGGCATGTGAATCACTCCGGCCGGCCGGCTGTGCCTGCGGTGCTGCTGCTCGTCGTGGTGCTCGCCTGCGATGCACTGCTCGCCGCAGGTTGCGCGCTTGCGCCGCCCGATGCGGCGGCTGTTGCCGTACCACCGCCCGATCCGAGCGGCAGGTCGCGCAGCAGCGTGATACGCAGTCGCGCGAGTTGCAGCGCCTTCGCTGCGGAAAGACGGTTCGCCTGGGATTGAATCAACAGGTTCCGGATGTCGCTCAGTTCGAGCTGCGTCGAGATCCCGTTCGTGTAGCGCACTTCGGCGATACGGAGCGCCTTGTCCGCCTGATCCTCGGTACCGATGCTGGCCATCCAGTTCGCTTGCGACTGCTCCAGACTCTTGAGCGCGAGCTGTACATCCAGTGACGCGGCGCGCTGCCCCTGATGCAGTCGTGCTTCAGCATCAGCGACGTTGGCACGCGCCACCATCTTGTCGCCGCTCAACTTGCCGCTCGTCCAGATCGGAACAGAGAAGCCAAGTGCCACCGTCCACGCCGGATAGAAGTCGGCCAGGGTGCGCGGCACGATGTTGGAGTTGGACGGATACGCGAAGCGCTGATAGTTGCTGGTCAGGTTGAGCACCGGCACCTGCGCCAGCTGCGCCTGTCGGAGCGCACCCTTCTGTACTTCGAGCAACGCCTGCGCCTGCTGCACCGCGGCGCGTGAATCGGGCGACGTGTCGCGTGGATTCAACTTGGGCAGCGTGCTCGGACCACCGGTGGCCGAAAGACCACTGCCGGCGGACGGTCGCGTGTCGTTGTCGAGCGCCGACGTCGCCAGCACGCGATCCATGTCCGCATCCTGAATCGGCGTTGCGAGGTGGATCGCTTCGGTCAGCGGCAGATTCAGCAGCTGCTTGAGCTGCAGCGTCGCGATGTCACGATTCTGTTGCGCCTGAATGAGCAGCGGACGCTGCGCATCGACCGCGACACGTGAGCGCAGCAGATCGTACTCGGCCACCGTGCCCACCTGGCGCTGCAGCGTCGTCTGGCGCAGCGTGCGCTCGGTCTGCACCAGCGAGCTCTCGGCGATCTGCAGGAATTTCTCCGCAATCACCGCATCGAAGTACGCTGACGCGATGTCGTAGCGCAGCTTCGCACGCGCCGTGCGCAGTCCGAACTTGTAGACATCTTCATTTGCTTTCGCGACACGGTTCGCCAGCTGGAAGCGGCCGTCCAGATACAGAGGCTGCGAGGCCGCCAGGCCAAGCGTGATCGTGTTCGGTGACCCGAACAGCAGCGAGATCGGATTGGCCGCCTGCGTCGTCGTGTCGGGCGGCAGGCTCGGATCGACCGGCTGCGCGAAACGCCTGGTGATCGCCGCGAACTGGTTCTGGATCGTATGCGAATAGTTGGCGCTGGCCGTCAACTGCGGCAGCACCGAGCCTCGCGTCTGCAGGTACTGACCACGGGCGCGCGTGACGGCGTTCTGTGCGAGGCGCACGTCGTCGCTCGACGGCTCCGCGAGACGGAACGCATCGTCGAGCGTGAGTGGACGTCCGGACGACGCCGATACCTGCTGTGCGAACCCATGCGCCGGCAGCAGCGTCGCCAACAGCACCGACAACGCGGCGTGACGGGCGTATCCCGCCAGAGCCGAAGATTTCACGAGTGACTCGTTGTTTGCGTGGAAGTTGCGCCGTCGATCGAAACCGGTGCGGCATGCACCGAGTCGGTGATGCCAAGCGCACGAAGAAACATCTGTACGTAGCGACGGGCGGCCCGGGTTTCCGGGACCCACAGCGACGCGTCGTCGTGGTGCTCACGCGCCATCGCGTCACCCCACATCGCGCCAACGAGCATGGTCTGCGCGGCGGTGAGCATTTCGTCGCGATCCGGGTGCTCGATCACATCCGCTCCCACCCAGCCATCGCGGACGAGTGCACGCACGTAGCCGTGCAGATCGAGATCGGCGCAGCGGGCGGGCTCGAAGCTGCTCATCATTTCGTGGAAGCGGCTTTCGGCGGCGCCCATTGCCTTGCGGAGCAACTCGCGCGAGCCTCGGATCTGGGTCAGGAAGGTGTCACACCAGCGGCACAGCTCGCCTGAGGGGTCCGCCGGCACGAGGGGCAACGGGGGCTCGACGATCTTGAGCGCGGCCACGCGGCGGAACAGCGCCTCGTCCATGAGCGCGGCCTTCGAGCCGAAATTGCGGAAAATCGTGACCTCGTTGACGCCGGCGATCTCGGCGACCCGACGGGTGGTCGCGCCCTGAAAGCCGGATTCGGCATACGCCGTCATGGCGGCGGTAATGATTTTTTCACGGACATCGTTTGACATGTCGCCGAGTATATGACGACCAGGCCCTGTAAGCAAGTAGGTACTTGCGTGCGCATCAGGCTGGCTTCATGAACCCGTGACGCGACGCGCGACGCGGCCGTTCAAGGGGTCAGAGCACTTGAAACCCACGATCGCCCCTTGATCGCACCTTGATCGGATCAGAGCACCTGAGCCGACCGGAAGATCGCCATCTGACATGCGTAAAACATTGCCAGTAAACGACATAGCGCCACCCATCCGTCGATGGGTGGCGCCAGAGGCCGCTGCAGGACTAGTGGATCTGCGGCGATGATCGTCGTCTCACAGGCGAACTCTGCCGTTCAAGCTTGAGCGCCAGCCGGAGCGCTTCCTCGATCGCGTGTGACGGCCCGGAGGCCCGCAACTGCCGCTGCGCCGCGCGCAGCAGACGTGGGTCGACCAGCACGATCTGCCATTGCAACCCGTGACGGGACCTGAACGGAACGCCAGCTGACATGCAGCCTCCGGAGTGGGGTGGGAGAGACATGTCGACAGAATGCGCCGGCCTGTCAGGTCACCGTCACGGCGTCGGCGTCGCCGCCTTCTTCTTCGCGCCCGCGAAATCACCGGCACGCACGAGCACCATCTGCTTCGGATCGATCAGGCGCCGGATCGCGGCATTCACATCGGCCAGCGTGAGCTTCTTCACGCGATCGGCGAGCGCCTGATCGTAGCCGGTGAACGTGCGATCGTACGCGCGACGCAACGTCAGCGTGCCGACCAACTCGTCGTCGTTCGCGAGTTCCTGATCCTTCGCACCGAGCCAGCCTTTCCGCGCCGCTTCGAGTTCGTCCGCTGTGATGCCATCGCGCAGCAGTCGATCGAGTTCCTCGCGGAACGCGACCTGCAGTCGATCGATGTTCTGCGGTGCGTAGATCGCATACGACAACAACGCACCGGCGCGACCCCATGGCGGCGCATTCAGTTGCGAGCCAACACCGTAGCTCAATCCATCACGCTGACGGATGCGATCCGCGAGACGACTCTTGAGGAATCCGCCGCCGAGGATTTCCGTGCCGAGTTGTGTCGCGGCGAAGGTGGAGTCACCGTCGTTGATGTCGAGACGCTGCACGGCGAAGAAGATCGCGTTCGCCTTGTCCGGTGTCTCGATCGAGACGAGTGTGGAATCGGATTTCACAAAAGTGTTCGGGATGCGCACCCACGGCGACTTCGCGGTCCAGTCGCCGAACAATCGCGTCGCGAGCGCGGTGATCTGCGCCGGCTCGACGTCGCCGATCACGGAGATGTCGCCACTCTGCGCGCCGTAGAAATCCGCGTGGAACGCCTTCACGTCCGGCAGTGTGACGGCCTTCACCATGCTGATCGCTTCATCGAGCGTTGCCGGCACGTACTCTGGATGCCCTTTCGGATGTGGCGACAACACACGCTGCATGGCCAGCACCGCCAGTGCCTGTGGATCGCTGCGACCGGCTTCGAGTTGCGCCAGCTGTTCATTGCGCGCGGTTTCCAGTTCCGTCGAATCGAACGCGGGACGCCGCAGCATCTCGGCCACCAGCTCCATCGCCGGCACGAGATTCTCGCGCTTCACCTGGATCGAGACAGACGCCGACACCGCCGATCCCGACGGGCGCACGGTGGCCTTCAGCTTGTCGAGTGTGTCCTTGAGCGCCTGGCGCGATCGGAGTTGTGTACCGCGATTGAGCAACGACGCCGCCATGCTGCCGGCGTTGCCGCGATTCATCAACGACTGCTCCGTGCCAAGGCGCAAAGTGACACGCGCGAACACCACCTCGCCGCGTGATTTCTTGGGCAGCATCGTGACGCGCATGCCATTCGGCAGCGCGCTCCTGATCGTGCGCGCATCGATCACGGCCGGCGTCGCGTTGAACGCTTCGCCCTGCGTCACCGTCTGCGTGCCGGTGTACCCGCGCACCAGCGTCTCGATCACCGGGCCTTCGGGAATCTCGGCGCGATCGGGCTTCGGCGTCGGGACGAAGACACCCACGGTGCGATTGTCGGGCTTGAGATACGCCGCGGCCACACGCTGCACATCGGCCGGTGTGACCGCCTTCAACCGATCGCGTGAGATGTGCAACAGGCGCCAATCGCCGCTGGCCTGCGCCTCGGTGAGTGCGTAGCCGACCTGCTCCGAATTGTCGAGCAGTTGTTCGACACCCTTCACCAGCTCATTCTTCGCGCGTTCCACTTCTTCGGCGGTCGGCGCCGTCGTGATCGCGCCGTCGATCGTGCGCAGCAGCATGGCGCGCGCGGTATCGAGATTCTGTGCCGTGCGCAGCTCCGCGGACGCGAACAACATGCCCGGCTCGCGCAGGTCGAATGTGAACGCCGACACATCACTGGCGAGCTTCGCTTCGACAAGCGACTTGTAGAGCCGGCCGTTCGGGCTCGCGCTGAGCAGCGTCGCGAGCACCTGCAGCGGCGCGTTGTCGGGATGTGCGAGCGATGGAATGTGATAGCCGACCATCGCCACCTGATTGTCGCCGACGCGCCGCAACGTCACGCTGCGCTCGCCGTCCTGCACCGGCTCGCGTGTGTAGGTGGTGTAGAGCAGGTTGCCGCGATCGAGCGAGCGCACCGGCCGCGGAATGCGGCCGAACTTCGCGTTCACAAGTTGCAATGTCTTCGCTTGATCGAATTTGCCGGCGACGACCAGCACCGCGTTGTCCGGCTGATAAAAACGACGGTAGAACGCCTGCAGCCGTTCGATGGGAACGTTCTCGATGTCGGCGCGCGCACCGATCGTGCTGTGTCCGTAGTTGTGCCAGAGAAAGGCGGTGCTCATGATCCGCTCGCGCAGGATGCTGCCGGGATCGTTCTCGCCCAATTCATACTCGTTGCGCACGACGGTCATCTCGCTCTCGAGATCCTTCGCGGCCACGAACGAGTGCACCATGCGATCCGCTTCCAGATCGAGCGCCCAGGTCAGGTTCGCATCACCCGACGTCACGGTCTCGAAATAGTTGGTGCGATCGAGCCAGGTGGTGCCATTCGGACGGGCGCCGCGCTCCGTCAGCTCTTTCGGAATGTCGCGGTGCGTCGGCGTGCCCTTGAACAGCAGATGTTCGAGGAGGTGCGCCATGCCCGTCTCGCCGTAGCCCTCGTGTCGTGAGCCGACGAGGTAGGTGATGTTGACGGTCACGGTCGGCTTCGAGGCGTCGGGAAAGAGCAGCACCTTGAGCCCGTTGCCTAGCCGGTATTCGGTGATCCCTTCCACCGTGGCGCCTTTGACAGGCGCCGTTGGAGAAGTGCGTGCGGCAGTCTGCGCCTTGAGCGGGGCGACAAGCAGTGCCAACAAAGGCAGCAATCGGACTCGAATCAGCATGGTCAGGGATGGAGACGGGTCGCAGGGCGGTGACGTCGCGCGGAATACTACACGCGCCACCCGCCCTGCGGTTTCATGCCCCTGCGTTCCTTGCCAGTACGAACGGCTTCAACGCAGAGTCGCCACGACGCTCCTGCTTTGACGTCCCGGCGCAAAGTCGCAGAGCAGTCGAGTTCTGGCGCCTCGGCTTTGCTGCCGTGAAACAGTAAAGACGATTCAAGCTCGGGCGATGGACGATGGCGGCGGAAAGGCGTTCAACCAGTTCAGGGTACCGCGCACGAGATCGGTCTCGGCGAGTGCTGCAGACACGGTCACGGCGCTGACCCGTGCGTACGGCATCGCCCAGCCAAAGGCCGCACTGTGCGGCGCACCGAGGATGTGACAGAGCATGGCGCGCAGCACCCCGGCGTGTGACACGATGACATGATGCGTGCCGTCGCTCTCTGCGATGCGTGTCAGCGCGGTGCGCACGCGGTTCGCGAATATGGGCAGCGATTCGCCGCCCGGCGGCGCGACGGTGGTCCAGTCCCGCATCCATGTATTCAGCCGCACCGCGTCGGCGGATTCGATGTCAGCCCATGTGCGACCGTCCCATTCACCGAAGGCACACTCGCGCAACGCGGCATCAAGACGGAGCGGCGTCGACGTCATACCCCAGCTTTCCGCGAGCGAACGCGCACTCGCATGGGCCCGCGCGAGATCGCTGCACCACAGCGCACTCCCAGCCGGCGGTCGCCACGCCAGTGCCAACGCCGCGCACTGTGCGCGTCCCTCATCGCTGAGGACCACGTCGGTGTGTCCGATGCAACGGCCCATGACGCCATCAGCCGCACCGTGCCGGATCAGGTAGATCGTCTTCGACTCTGCGCCCTCATTCATGCAAGCGACCATCGCGCAGCGAGCACCAGATACGTCATCACTTCGACCAGCTGGTTGGCGGCGCCGAGGCAATCGCCCGTCATGCCGCCGAGATGGCGACGGAAGTAGCGCGCGGCGATCACCGTCACGAGTCCAGCAGCGATGGTGACGGCGCCGATGCGCGGCAGTCCGAGCGGCCAGAGCGCGATCGTGATCGCGATGATCGTGATCAGGGTTCCGGCGATCAGGCGAGGCATGGTCACGGCGGCGGCGAATGGCTTCCCCGTGCCGTCGTCGCGGACATATGGCAACCAGTGAATCAGCGGTAGCGACGACCAGCGGCCCAGCACATGCGCGGCAATCAGCGCACGCGTGGCACTCCACACATCGCGTTCCGTCAGTGACCAGAGCAGCGCGAGCTTGAGCGCAACGATGAGCACGACGCCGATCAGCGCGTACGCACCAACGCGACTGTCCTTCATGATGCGCAACGTCGCGTCCGCCGACATTCCGCCGCCGAATCCGTCGAGCGCATCGGCGAGCGCATCTTCGTGGAAGGCGCCGGTCACGCGCACGGTGGCGATCGTCGAGAGCACGACAGCGACGGCCGGCGACCAGAGCGTGGTGCCAAGCACCAGCGCGAGCGCACCGATTGCACCAACCAACACACCGACCGCAGGAAACCAGACCGTGGATCGTGCGAGGTGCTCGGGATCGCCATCCAACCACGCCGGACAGGGAATGCGCGTGAGGAACATCACCGCCGTGAGCGGAACACGCAGCAGGCGCTGCATCATGTTCCCGGGTGCGCTCACACCGTCTCGCTGGCGCGTGCCACGTTGGCGCTGTCGAACGTCGCCATCTCCGACAGCATGCAGGCCGCCGCTCGCAACAACGGCAATGCGAGCGCCGCGCCGCTGCCTTCACCCAATCGCAAATCGAGCTGCAGCAGCGGGCGCGCGTACATCTTCGGTAATCCCAAGACCACAAACTGCGCCAACGCGACGTCATGCCCACGCTCAGCTGAGCGATGCGCGAACACGATCACATCAAGCACGCGCGGCTCGATCATGGCGGCGGCAAGGACGGCTGCGGTCGTGATGAAACCATCGACCAGCAACACCTTGCGCGCGGTAGCAGCCGCGATCGCGGCACCAGCCATCGCCGCCAGTTCAAATCCGCCCACGCACGTCAGCACCGCGAACGCATCCGGCTTCGCATCACTGTTCGTCATCGTCGCGTGATGCAGCGCGAGCGATGCCGCCACGACGGACTGCTTGTGTGCCAGCGTGCGATCATCGATGCCGGTGCCGCGCCCGACCGACGCCTCCACTGACACACCACTGAGCGCGGAGAGTACGGCGGCGGCGCTGGTGGTATTGGCGATGCCCATCTCGCCGAGCGCGATAACATCCACGCCGGCGTCAATGGCGCGCTGTGCCGCGTGCGCGCCGACATCCATGGCCGCGCGACATTGCGCCGCTGTCATGGCCGGCTCACGTAGAAAGTCGCGCGTGCCGTCGGCGACCCGTGCGGAGACGACATTCGCCAACGCCGGCAGATCGCTGCGCACGCCGACATCGATGATCTCGATGTCCGCCCAGGCGCCTGCCACGGCGCGAGTGAGCACGCTCACTGCGGCGCCGCCGTCGGCCGCCGTACGCACCATCGCCGCCGTCACCGAGGCCGGGTACGCGCTCACGCCGTTCACCGCCACGCCGTGATCCGCAGCGAACAGCAGCACGCGGGCGCGATCGATGTGCGGTGCCTCGGTGCGCTGCACCATCGCAATGCGATAGGCGAGGCGCTCGAGAAATCCGAGGGAACCCTGCGGCTTGGTCTTGTTGTCGAGTGCATGCTCGACGCGCGCCTGCAGCGCGTCATCGAGCCGTGCGTTCACGCGCTCACGCTCTGAATCGGACATGCGACTCCAGCCGGCAATTTCGTCGATGGTGCGGCCGCAGCTGATGCAGGCGCGATACCTGTCGAGCTGACACCGCTTGATGCAAGGTGATGCTGAAACTGCAGCGCGCAAAAAGGCCCCACCCGGTAAACGATCCGAATGAAGCCCGTTCGCGCCGCATGGGCATGTGCGCAGTGCGCGACAACCAGTCGGTACGGAACGCCCGGTCCCCTTCCCACGAGGGACAGCACGGGCTTCACACCGCTGGCAGGTCTTCTGGCTCAGGATTCACCCTCGAGAAGGCACCTTCCCACGACGCGTGCGTCGCAGTGGTTTCCTCACCCTCTCTCGTCATCCCATACAGCGGCGGGGCCGCCCCGGAGTCGCACCGGGTTCCCTTTTCAGATTGCGCGAGCGCAATCACCAACGTGCTATGTCATTCAGCAACTCGCTCGACACTCTGTCGCGCAGGTCAAACGTAGACCGCCACGACAACTTTGCGCAACCACGCGCACCCACGGCGTCATGCGCTTGCGCATCGCGCACTGAGTGGGTCACCATGCGCCATGACTGACACCGTTGACGCACGTCCACTCGCGCCGGTCCTGATGATCGTCGGCACCTGTTCCAACGCCGGCAAGAGCACGATGGTCGCAGCACTCTGTCGCATCTTCCGACAGGAAGGGTGGAGTGTTGCACCATTCAAGGCGCAGAACATGTCGAACAACGCCGGCGTCACCGCTGATGGCAGCGAGATCGGCCGCGCGCAGATGCTGCAGGCGCGCGCCGCCGGTGTGCATCCGACCGTGCAGATGAATCCAATCCTCCTCAAGCCCGTCACCGACGTCGGCTCACAGGTGGTGCTGCTCGGCAAGGCCGTCGTGACCGAAGATGCACGCGCCTACTATCGTCGCACCGAGGCGCTCTGGCCCGTGGTGTCCGGTGCGCTGGACGACCTGCGTCGCGAGTACGACATCGTGATTGCCGAAGGCGCAGGCAGTCCAGCCGAGATCAATCTGCGCGAGCGCGATCTGGTGAACATGCGCATCGCGGTGCACGCACGCGCGGTGACACTGCTGGTGGGCGACATCGAACGCGGTGGCGTGTTCGCGGCCTTGTACGGCACGCATGCCCTGCTGCAACCAGATGAACGCACGCTGATCCGCGGCTTTATCATCAACCGATTTCGCGGCGACGTGACACTCGTCGACCCGGGCCCGGCACTGCTCGAGGAACTGACCGGCGTGCCCACACTCGGTGTCGTGCCATGGCTGCGCGATCTGCTACTGCCGGAGGAGGACGCACTCGGTGTGCCACCCGATGCGCGATGGATTCCTGACGCGCTCAAGGTCGCGGTGATCTGCCTGCCGCATCTCGCGAACTTCGACGATATCGATCCGCTGCGACAGATTGCCGGCGTGCACACGCAGTTCGTCACGACGGTCGCACATGCGGGCGAGCCGGACTTGATCGTGATTCCTGGCTCGAAGGCCACGATCCCCGATCTCGAGTGGATGCGCGAGCGCGGCTTCGTGACCTGGATTCAGGAGCAGGCGCGCGCCGGCGTGCCGATCGTGGGCCTGTGCGGCGGGCTGCAGATGCTCGGCACACACGTGGCCGATCCGCTCGAACTCGAATCACCGCAGTGTGATGCCGAGGGCATTGGACTGTTGCCGCTGTCCACCGTGATGCACGCCGCGAAGACCGTGCGCCGTAATGCACTGCGCGTGCAGGCTGACCATGGATTACTCGCCGGCACGCAACATCTCGCGCTGCACGGCTACGAGATTCACGCCGGCATCAGCACGCCCGATCACAGCGACGTCGTGCATATCGACGCGTTGCGCGCGGACGAGCACGATCCGTCGCACGGCGTCCTCGGCCTGCTCTCCGAGTCAGGCACGGTGTTCGGCACATACCTGCACGGCCTGTTCGGCAATGCAGACTTCACCGCGATCCTGCTGGGCAACGTAGCACGGATGCGTGGTCGTGCTCCGTTGCCGCCGGCAGCACCACACCGCGGCATCGACGACGAATTGGATCGTCTCGCCGCGCATATCCGCACGCATGTCGATGTGGCGCGCATCATCGCGTGGGTCAGCGCATCGCGTGTCAGCGCTGCGTCTTGAGCACGAGCGGTAGTCCAGCGACGAGCAGTTCGACGTGATCAGCCGCGGCCGCGATCGTGGTATTCGCGCGACCGAGCAGATCACGATAGTGGCGGCCGAGCGGCGTGGCCGGGACGATACCGAGTCCGACCTCATTCGAGACGATAATGGTCGGGCCCGTGCGCTGCCGCAGTGCATCGAGCAGCTCGGCAACGTGTGAAATGATGGTCGCTTGTGCGCGGCGCGGATCGTCGTCGAGCAACAGCAGATTGCTCACCCACAGCGTGATGCAGTCAATGAGCACGGTTGATGCTGGCGCGATGGAGCGGACGGCATTCGCGACCGTGATCGGCGATTCGATCGTCACCCACGATGGAGCGCGCTCGGCCTGATGCATCAGGATCCGCTCACGCATTTCGTCGTCGAACGCCTGCGCGGTGGCGATGAAGGTGACGGCGGCGGCATCGCCGGCGAGTGCCAGTGCGCGACTGCTTTTGCCTGCGCGTGCGCCGCCGAGGATGAGTGAGATCATGGGGTGAGTCGCCGTGTGATGAGTGAGCACGGTGGCGTCGCGTGTGTTTGCGCTTGGACCGTGCGTGCATTATCGTCTCGCAACAATCTGAAGTTGCATCGCACGACAAGACTTTTCGGAAGCCGGTTCGAATCCGGCGCGGCCCCGCCACTGTAAGAGGTTCGCAGCGCCTGCTGCGAAACAGGTTCATCGAGGTGTGCCACTGGGAACAGCGCTGATCTGTTTCTGGGAAGGCAGATGAACCCGCCTCAAGCCAGGAGACCGTCTCGTCGTGCGCCCGCATTTGTCTCTCGAGGGAGGGACGCGGGGTCGGTGATCAACCGTCCCGCATCCGCCGTGGGGACGTTCGATGCCGCCCCCGTGTTCCCGGAGATACGGGTCCATGAGGGCGGTTTTCTGTTGTCTGGCAGGGGTTTTTGTGCTGACGAGTGTCGGCTGCGGTCGTGAGCGCGCGGTGTCGCCGCGTTCAACGACGGCCGTCATACTCGTCGATGATCACGGTGACACGGTGCATCTCCGTGCGCCGGCCACGCGCGTCATCTCGCTCATTCCGAGCGCCACCGAAACACTGATCGCACTCGGCGCCACCGATCGCATTGTCGGGCGTACGCAGTACGACGTTGACTCTGCCGTACAAGCCAGGCCGACCGTCGGCACCGGCATGACGCCGAATCTCGAAACGATCATCTCGCTGCATCCCGACCTCGTGGTGGTATGGGCGAGTGACAAGCGCGGCGATGTGCAGTCGCAGCTCACGCGCGCCGGTATTCCGACGCTCGCCGTGTCGCTGCAGGACACGACCGATGCCTTCCGCGCACTGACGTTGCTCGGCCGGGCGCTCGATGAAAATGTGAAGGCCACGACACTCGTCGATTCGCTGCGACGCACCTTCGCCACCACGCACGCATCGATCGCCACGCGGAAACCGCCGCGCGTGTTCTACGTGGTATTCAACAATCCACCGATGACGGCCGGGCCGCACACCTTCATCGCGCAGATTCTCGCGCTGGCCGGTGGCGAGAACGTCTTCGCCGATGCCATCACGAACTGGCCGACGATTCCGATGGAGGAGCTGGTCCGTCGCGATCCGGACGTCATCGTGCTGCCGGTCGGCGAGATGCCCGATTCGTCGGTGAGCCACCTCAGGGACATGCCGGGGTGGCGCGATCTTCGCGCGGTGCGCGAGAACCAGATCGTGCGAATCGACGCCAATCTCTCCAGTCGACCCGGTCCGAACATGGGGCGCGCCGTCGTCACGCTGCGCAACCTGCTGCATCCCGCGCAGGGCACACGGTGAAGGTTGTCTGGCGCCTCACGCTGCTCGTGGGACTGCTGCTGATCGCAGTGCTGACGGGCATTCGTGTCGGCGCCGTCGGGCTCACCGCGTCGGACATCATCGGTGCGTTCACCGGACATGCCAGTGATGCCTCACAGGCGATCGTGCTCGGGCTGCGTGCGCCGCGTGTCGCCCTCGCGGCACTGTGCGGCGCCACGCTCGCGCTGAGCGGTGGCACCTGTCAGGCGTTGCTCCGCAATCCACTTGCGGATCCGTATATCCTCGGAATCTCGAGCGGCGCTGCCGTGGGCGCGGTCGGTGCCGTGGTGCTCGGTCACGACAACCTGCCGGTGTGGGTACTGCCGGTGGCGGCGTTTGCGGGCAGCCTCGCCGCGCTCGCGCTCGTGCTGCGCGTCGCGACGATCACCGGTGAAGCGCTCGACAGTCGCATCCTGATTCTCGCCGGCGTGGTGGTGGCGGCGTTCGGCAACGCGATCGTGCTGCTGTTCCTGACGTTCGCGGATGCCGAGTCGTTCCGGTCGGCGATGTTCTGGATGATGGGCAGTCTTGCTGGCGCGACGTGGCCGCGTGTCGCGACGCTCGGGCTGCCGCTGGTCGCATCAAGTGTGGTGCTGTTCGCGTACGCGCGCAGCCTCGACGCCCTCGCGATCGGTGATACCACCGCTGCGGCACTCGGTGTGCCGGTTGAGCGCACCAAGCGCATCTGCTTCATCCTCGCATCGTTGCTCGCGGCAGTGTCGGTCTCCGTGAGCGGTGTCGTGGGATTCGTCGGACTCGTCACGCCGCACGCCGTCCGCCTGCTCTGGGGCAGCGACCATCGCTTTCTGCTGCCGGCGGCCGCACTCCTCGGCGCATCGTTTCTGGTGTTCGCCGATCTCGGTGCGCGATCGCTGGCGCGCGGCACCGAACTGCCGCTCGGCGTCGTGACGGCGATTGTCGGTGTGCCGTTCTTCGTGATGTTGCTGCGGCGGCGCGATGCGTGAGCCAGCGTGGACACTGAGCGATGTGAACTTTCGCCATCCGCGAGGACAGGCGGATGCCGTGTCACAGGTCAGCGCCGCACTCGGCGACGCGGGCCTGACGGCGATCGTCGGCCCGAATGGCGCGGGCAAATCCACGCTCGCACATCTCCTCGCCGGCCTGCTCACGCCAACGCGTGGCACGATCATGCTGCACGGTCGGAATGTGTCTGCGTGGCCGCGTGTGGAGATGGCGCGCACCGTCGGATTTGTCGCACAGGGCGAAGACGGCGTGTTTCCCGTCACCGCGCGCCAACTGGTCGCGATGGGACGCATGCCGTACCTCGGCCCGTGGCGCCGCGCCGAGCGCGTGGATGACGAGCGCGTGATGCAGGCGCTGGCCGATGTCGGTGCGACGCAGTTTGCGGAACGTCAGATGCACACGCTGAGTGGCGGTGAGCGACAACGGGTGCGCGTCGCGCGGGCGCTGGCGCAGGATGCGGCGCTGCTGCTGCTCGATGAGCCGACGGCGAGTCTCGATGTGCGCTACGAAGTCGAACTCTTTCACCTGCTGCGGACACTCGCCGACGCTGGTGTGCGCGTGGTGGTGATCACGCACAATCTCTCGCTTGCTGCGCATCTCGCCGACAGGGTACTGCTGATGGCGCGCGGTGCGGCGCTCGCTCTCGGTTCGCCGGCAGACGTGCTCACGTCGGCAGCGCTCAGTGATGCGTATGCGTGGCCGGTGGAGGTCGTGTCATTCCGCACGCCGCAGCACGGCGTGGTGCCGCTGGTCATTCCGCGCGTGCCGGTGCGCGCATGAGGAATGTCGCTGGCGTTGCGACCGTGATGACATGCGCGATGTCGTTCACGGTACCCACGCTCGCCGCGCAATCAGGCCCGCTGATTGCCGGCCGTGTCGTGGATGCCAGCACTGGTGCCGCGCTTGGCAACGTGAGCGTCGTGCTCTCCGACGGCGCGCGCACGACGAGTGCGCCGGATGGCAGCTACCGGTTGCGCGCACTCGAGCAGGGGAGCGCGCTTCTCGAGGCGCGTCGGCCTGGCTTCGCGATGGCCAGTCGTGCCGTGACACTCGCGAATGGCCAGACGCTGTCGGTGCAGTTGTCGATGACGCCGATTCCCGTCGAACTGCGTACGCAGCGCGTGAGTGCCGATGCGCCGCAATCCACGCCTGGAACGACCGTGCTCAATCGCGCCGAGATCGAACGGTCGGGCACGCGTGATGTCGGCGAGCTGCTGCGCGGGCAGCCTGGCATCACGCTGGTGCCGCGTGGCGGGCCCGGATCGCCAGTCACCATCTCCATCCGCGGCTCCAGCGCCGATCAGGTGCTGGTGTTGCTGGATGGCATTCCGATCAACAATCCGATCAGCGGCGAAGCGGATCTGTCGACGCTCGATCCGGCGGGTGTGGAGCGTGTGGACATCGTGCGCGGTGCTCAATCGTCGCGCTACGGCGGGCAGGCGCTCGGCGGCGTGATCCTCGTCACGACGCGTCATGCCACCAGCGTTGCGCCACAGCTCACGATCGGGAGCGGGCAGTGGGGCGACCGTCGACTCGGCGCGCAGGTCGGTGTGCGTACCACGGCCGATGATCGCGTTCTGAGTGCCAACGGTGGCGTGTCGTGGCAGCAGAACCGCGGTGACTTCACCACCGATATTCCACCGGAGCGCGGTGGCGGTACCACGCGGCGCACCAATGCCGATGTGCGACGTCTGACGCTCAACACCGGCGGCAGCATCGAGCACAATGGCACTACGCTCGATGTCCGAGCCGATCTGTCTGACGTGGACCGTGGCATGCCCGGATCGATCGTGCAACCGTCACTCTCCGCGCGACAGACCCAGCGTCGCATCGGCGTGACTGGCACGGTGTCGGGCATACCGAAGGAGCGCGTTGCACTGCGAGCATCGCTTGGGCTGCAGCACCAGACCGGCCGCTTCAGTGATCCCACCCCGCCGTTCGGTGCCAGCTACGATCAGCATCAAGGCGTGACGAGCGCCGTGAGCGCCGTTGATGCATCGACGGAGCTCCGTCAGTTCACGCTGCTCGGCGGCGCTGAAGCGCGACGGCTTGATGTGAAGGGCACTGCCCTCAGCGACAGTGCCGCGCGGCGCGTGATGTACGGCGGTGCATGGGCTGCACTGTGCCGCGCATTTCAGCCGGGCGCGTGGCTGCTGACCGTCGGCAGCGGTGCGCGTGTGGATGTGGGCACGCTATGGAGCGGCGCGTACCTCTCGCCGGACCTGCACGCGACTGCGCAACGCGGCGCCATGCGACTTGGCGCGGCGTGGCGTTCCGCATTCTCCGCACCCTCTCTCGGCGATCTGTTCTTTCAGGAAGGCGTGCAGGTGCGCGCGAATCCAGCGCTGCGGCCCGAGCGCGTACGCGGCGAATGGACGGCGTCCATCGATGTCGATCGGATCGCGTTCGCCGGCACGCGCACGACATTCGCACTGACCGGTTTCCGCGGTGATATCGACGACCTGATTCTCTGGTCGCCCGATTTCCGCTTCATCTGGCGTCCCGACAACTTCAACGTGTCACGCCGAGGCATCGAGACATCGATGCGCATTGCACGGCCGTCGAATGCGGTGGCGCTGACACTCGCCGGCAGTGGCACCGATATCCGCTATCGCGGCCCGGTGCTCGAGGGGCAGGTGATCTACCGGCCGCGCATCACGGCGTCCGCCACGCTCGATCTGTCGCGTGCCGGGACGGATGCGCAGTTCGCCGTGCAGCACACCGGCGCACGGCGCACGGTGGTCGGCTCCGACATCAACCAGCTGCGCGCATTCGACGCGGTGCAGGCGCGCGTTGCACGGCGCTTCGAAATAGGGCCGCTCGATATGCGCGTGCGTCTGAGCGTCGAGAATCTGCTCGACCAGCGCATCGCCATGCTCCTCGACTACCCACTGCCGGGCCGCACCGTGGCACTCGACATCACACTGCGTCCACAGACACGCAGGCAGTCGCACGTCTCCGCTCCCGCACGACGCTCGTATCACTTTTCCAACCCCTGACACACCGACCGATGAAGTCTGTCCTGATTGTCCGTCGCGCTGCGGCGCTGCTCACGTTCGCATCCGGTATCGCCGCCTGCTCCGGCGAAACCACAGGCACAGGGCCGGCAACGCCGCTGCCGTTCCTCAGCGGTATCACCACCGATCCGGGCATCGCACTGTCGGTGTCTTCCAGTCGCAACGCACTGTTGATGGTGCAGACTGGCGCGCCGGCCACGCGCGTGGAGCTGCCGCTTGGCGCCAGTTCGACCGTCACGCCGGTGGACCTCTCCGTTCGCGGCACAAAGGCGATCATTCCGCTGGGCAATGCGGCGAGTGTTGCGCTCGTCGATCTGACGAACGCGCGTATTGAGCGCTTCTTCACCTTCCCGTCGGGCAACGCCACCGGGTCGGCGTGGCTCGATGACAGCACCGCGATCGTCTGCAACCAGAGCAACAACTACTGCGGGCGCATCCGCACCGGTCGCACCGCGAACACCATTCCTGATACGGTGAAGGTCGCGGAGTTTCCGAGCTCAGTGATCGTCGTCGCGGGTCGTGTGTTCGTCGTCTCGAGCTACCTCGATGCGAACTACGCACAGATCGGCAACGGCATCGTCACAGAGCTGAGCGCGACGAGCAATCGCGTGCTGCGCACCTTCACGGTCGGCCCAAATCCGCAGTACGCTGCGGCGTCCGCTGATGGCACAAAGCTCTACGTCACGAACAGCGGCGACTACGGCGCGAACAATGGCAGCCTGTCGGTGATCAACCTCACCACGAACACCGTCGAGCTCCCGATCTCCGGTTTCGGTGACTTCCCCGGCCCGATCTCGATTGACACCAAGGGGCGTGCATTCATCTCGAGCTTCAACTTCGGCACGATCGTCTGGGATGTTGCCACGCGCACATTCCTGCGCGGTCCGGCGAACGCGGTCTGCGCGAAGCGAACCAACGCGAGCGGCGCCAGCGTCTGCCGCGGCGCATCGGACGCGATGGTCGCACCGAACGGCAATCTGTATCAGTCGTTCTTCGGTTCGTCATCGCAGTCGCTGCCGTCATATCTGTTCGTCTATGACGGCACGACACTCGCGCTCAAGGACAGCATTGCGATGCCCCTTGGCACCAACAACATTCGCGTGCAGTCCTTCAAGTAAGGCATGTGACGAATGCGTGATCCCGGCTCGCTGGCATCGGCGTTGATCGTTGATCTGCTGCTCGGCGAGCCGCCCACCGCGCTGCATCCGGTGACGGCGATGGGCGCGTGGAATGCGCGTGTCCGTCGCGACAGTCCTGGTCCCGAACCGTCAGACACCTTGCGGCATGGCACGCTCGGCGTGCTCGGCGGTGTGGCGCTGGCGTGGACGGCGGGACGAGTGCTCGAAGCGATGGCTGCGTCGCTGCCGCGCGGTGTGCAATCGATGGCCCGTGGTGCGGCACTCAAGCCGACCTTCGCGGTCCGCGCGCTGTTTCGCGCGGTGCACGGCGTCGAACAGTCTCTACGTGCCGGAGACATTGCCGCTGCGCGCGCAAGGTTGTCGCGCGATCTCGTCTCGCGCGACACGAGACACCTCGACGAGCACCAGATTGCCGAAGCCGCGATCGCATCGCTGGCGGAGAACCTGTCCGACAGCGTGATCGCGCCGTGGCTCGCCGCGCGACTCGGTGGATTGCCCGCCGCCTACGCGTACCGCTTCATCAACACCGCCGATGCGATGCTTGGTTATCGCACACCGGAACTCGAGTGGCTCGGCAAACCGGCCGCACGACTGGACGATCTGGTGAATCTCGTGCCGGCCCGGCTGACGGCGTTGCTACTCGTGGCGTCCGCGACCGCGGGTCGGGGCTCGATGGTGCACGCGGCGACAATCATGTGGCGTGATCACGCACTGACACCGAGTCCGAATGGCGGATGGCCGATGGCCGCGATGGCTGGGGCACTCGAGTGCCGCATCGCCAAGGTCGGCGTCTACACTCTGAACGATGGCGCGTCTGCGCCGAATGCCACACACATCCGTCGCGCGCGCCAGATCGCGACCGCCGCTGTGGCGGCGGGTGGAGTACTTCTCGCGTGATGACACGCACCTCGCGCAGTGCGGCGCCATCCTCGCCAGCACTGGCGCCGCACGGCGGCCCGCGTGGTGGCGGCGGCGATGCACTGATTCGCATTGATTTGAGCACCAACGTGAACCCGTATGGCGCGCCGCCATCCGTGCTCGATGCGGCGCGTGCTGCAGATCTCTGCGCGTATCCTGATCCCACGTCGCATGATGCGCGCAGCGCCGCCGCGATGGCGTGGCAACGACCGATCGGCGAAATCGCGTTCGGCGCCGGGGTCAGCGAACTGCTGCCCGCGCTCTTCAGCGCGCTACTGGGCCGGAACAACACCGTTGTCCTCGCATCGCCATTGTACGGCGAATACGCACGCGCCGCGCAGCTCGTCGGCGCGCGGACGCTGTCGGTCGCACGACGAAGGACCGTGCCACACATCAGCCGACTGTTTGCCGCGGTCCGGCGCTTCGCGCCGAAGCTGCTCGTCGTCGCGGCACCCGGAAATCCTCTTGGTGAGGCGTGGACTCGCGACGATCTCGCCGAGCTCGCCGATGCCGCGCACGCGCGTCAGTGCCTGCTGGTGATCGATCAGTCCTATGATGCGTTTCTCGATGCGCCGCTCGGTGATCCGGCGCTGCCGGGGCATCCGGCCGTGATGCATTTTCGCTCATTGACGAAAGACTTCGCAATCGCCGGCCTGCGCGCCGCCTATGCAATCGGTCCGGCCGCGATCATTCGCCGCCTCGAGGAACGACGCGCGCCATGGCCTGCCTCCGCACCTGCGCAGGCGGCAGCCGAGGCGACGTTTGCAAGCGCGGCACAGGCATATGTGACGCGGACCACGCGCGCGCTGCGTGAGGATGTTGCCGATTTTGCCGATGCGTTGCGTGCCGCTGGCGTCAGCGCGCGAAAGACCGACGTGCACTGGGTCCTGTGCACACTCTCCACCGCGCAGGCGAACCGGCTTGCGCACGACGCCGGCATTCGTGTGCGCACGCTGGATGACCACCTGCTGGCCGGACTCGCACGCATCGTCGTTCCACGCCGCGATCAGCAGGCAATGATCGCACGCGCCGTTGCTTCGGCGCTCGACACCAATTCTCACGACGCGGACACGGCATGACGGACGAGAACTTCACCGACCCATCGCAATCGCCTGTTGCACCAGACTCAGCGACCGGTCGCAAGGCGCCGGTGCCGAAGAAAAAGCGTCCCGGCAAATATCGAGTGCCACCGCGCGCGCAACGACACGGCCTGCTGATCGTGAACACCGGCGACGGCAAAGGGAAAAGCACCGCCGCACTCGGCATCGTCATGCGCGCCTGGGGCCGTGGCATGCGCAGCATCATCTTCCAGTTCATCAAGAGCGCCGAGAATCCGTATGGCGAACACATGGCGCTCGAGAAAATGCAGGTCACGATCGAGCCGCTTGGTGATGGATTCACCTGGCTCTCCGATGACCTCGAGGCGGATCGTGCACTGGCGGCGAAAGGTTGGACGCGATGTCTCGACGCCATCCGTTCGGGCGAGTACGACCTGATCGTGTTCGATGAGCTGACCTACCCGCTCAACTTCGGCTGGCTCGACACGACGGTGGTGCTCGACGCCATCGCGGCGCGACCGACAGGAACTCACATCGTCGTGACGGGCCGAAACGCGTCAGAAGCGCTGATTGCAGCCGCCGACATGGTCACCGACATGCGCGTTGTGAAGCACCCGTATCGCGATCAGGGACTCGGTGCACAGCCGGGCATCGACCTGTGAAGGTTGCCGGCTGATCTGGACCTACGGCGCTCCGCGACGCGCCTGTTCAATCGACTCGACCACGTCGGCTGCGCTGGCATGGATCGCGTCGGCGCCAACGTCGGCGCTGGATACGAGTCGATCGAAGAATGCGCGGCCTCCCGCGACGACAACGAGCGCCGGATTGCGGGAGGCCTGTCGCACCGTGTGGATGATCTGCTCCATGTGCTCTATACGATGATCGCGCTGAAACGCCGGACTGAGCGACAGATCGATCGCATCGAACCAGTCGGTCGCCACAATATTCCGAAGCGCCTCCTCGGTTGAGGGAAACCGCACGTGCGTTTCCCACCCTGACTGCCACGTGGCCTCGGCGCCGAGTGTGGCGCCGAGCATGTGAATCTCACCGGGGAGCGGTGCAACGAGGACGACCAGCGGGTGCGCCGCGACGTCAGGCGTCGTGTCCGCGTTGACCTCGCGCATGTACGTCTGCAAGCGGCAGAGCCCAAGCGCCACTTCGTACTCGCCGCAGTGATCGTCGCTCCACAGATCGCCGAGGTGGCGGGCGGCCGGTTCGATCAGCTGTTCGGTCATGGCACGATACGACAGCAGGCGATTCTGCGCGTCTTTCAGCAGCGCACGCGCGGCATCGACGTCGCTGCCGATCGCGAGCGTCGCCAGACGTACAGCGTCTCGATCGACCGTGACCGGAGCTGCCGGCGGCAACAGCGTCGGCAGCTCCTGACGATTCAGCGACAGCTTCAGGTCCCATTGCGCGAACAATCGAGTCGGCGAGGAGTGCACCGAGATGGCATCGATGTCGGTGTGCCGAGCGTCTCGACTGATCGACGACCACACGCGACCGATGGCAGCCGGCGGGCCCTCGATCCACTGAAAGAAGCGCTGGTCGTCATAGAGTACGATGCCGGTCACACCTTCCGCGCGATTTCGCGTCGCGGCAGACCGCTGCAGCTCGAGCAGACTGGCCGGCGTCATCGGCACGGTCGCGCGGCTGCGATACGTCAACGTCATGAGCGGATGTGAGGCCGAACCGCCGCTCGCATGGATCGCCTGATCCGCAAGTTCCGACCACTGGCGTTGTGCCATGACCTGTGCCTCCACGAGTGTCGGATAGTGCAACGTTCCACGCAAAGCCGCGAGGGCAACTCCGGGTTCCGACACGCCAGAACCTGACGCACAACGGACCGGAATCGCTCCCTGCAGGCAGCGCCGCGCCGCGCCCTCTGGCCGTTGGACGTGCAGAACATTTCCCGGAAGGCGGCGGCTGTCAAGCATTCTTCAGGAACTGCCGTGCGAGGGCCGAGCGCGGAGCAGCGAAGGCTCGACGAGGCGCGTACTTCCGCATACAGATTGATCGTCCCCGCCGCGCGGCCATTGCAGTTCTGCCCCGCCGCCAAGTCTGCGGTTTGCTCACCAGGGTGCCTCATGCGCTGTCCTGCCCCCGTTCGTCGCCTCGCCGTCGCCGCCGTTCTCCTTCCTGCCTGCCTTGCCGCACAGGACGGTTACCGCCAGCCGCCCGAGCCGATCCGCAGCATTCTCGACGCCACACCCACGCCGCGCGTTGCCGTGAGCCCGGACAACACACAATTGCTGCTCCTCGGCCGACCGTCGCTGCCCGGCATCGCGGAAGTGGCAGCGCCGTACATCCCGATGGCGGGACAACGGCTCAATCCGAACACGAATTTCCCAACGCGCGCCGTCACCAGCACGACGCTCGCGATCATGTCGATCGCGACCGGTGCCACGCGCACCGTTACGCTGCCGGCGGATTCGCGCATCGGCAATGTGCGCTTCAGTCCCGACGGCAAGCGTGCCGCGTTCGCCATCATCAGCGACAAGAGTGACAAGGTCGCGACGCTTGGTGTGCTCGATCTTGGCGAGGGCACCGTAACGACCGTCGGCAGTGTGCGCGTCAACGGTGCGTTCGGTGATCCATGTGTCTGGATGCCGACCAGTGATGCGCTGCTCTGCAAGACGATCACTGATTCGCGCGGCGCCGCGCCGAAAGACGCAACCGTGCCCAGTGGACCGGTGATTCAGCAGTCGATGGGCAGCAAGTCGCCAGAGCGCACGTATCAGGACCTGCTGGCCGACAGCTACGATGAAGCGCGCTTCACATACTACGGCACGAGTCAGGTCGCGATCGTGTCGCTGAACGGCTCGACACGCAGCATTGGCGCACCAGCGGTCTACAGCTCGGCCGCGCCATCACCGGACGGTCGCTTCATTCTGACAGCGGCCATTCATACGCCGTACAGCTACGTCGTGCCGCTGTCGCGCTTCCCGTTGCTGACGGAAGTGTTCAGCGTCGATGGCAAGAAGGTGAAGACGCTTAACGATCGCGCGCTCGCCACCGAACAGTCGACGGCGTTCGACGCCGTGGACGACGGGCCGCGCAACATCGCGTGGCGTGCCGATGCGCCGGCCACGCTGGCGTGGGTCGAGGCGATGGACGGTGGTGACCCGGCACATGCGGCCACGAATCGTGATCGTGTCGTGACGCTCGATGCACCGTTCGCCGGTCAGCCAGTGCAGCACGTTGCGGTGGCGACGCGTGTGCGCGGTGTGACGTGGCTCAGGAACGACGTCGCGATGGTCACCGAGTACTGGTGGAAGTCGCGCCAGACGAAGACGTGGATCTTCAATCCGTCGACGCCCGGTGCAGCGCCGCGTCTGCTCTACGATCGCAGCGCAGAAGATGCGTACAGCGATCCGGGCTCACCGGTGATGACGATGACACCGCAGGGAACGATGGTCGCGAAATTGTCGACCGATCGGAGCGCGTTCTTCGTCACCGGCGAAGGCGAGAGTCCCACCGGTGCGCAGCCGTTCCTCGACAAGGTGGAGATCGCGACGGGCAAGGCGACGCGTCTCTGGCGCTCGGCCGGTGCGCAGTACGAAGAGCCCATCGCAATGCTCGACGATCGCGGTTCGCGTGTGCTCACGCGTCGGCAGACCACCACCGAGCCGCCCAACTACTGGGTGCGCAACCTGATCGCACGCATGGCGCCGGTGCAGCTGACGAAGTTCGCCGATCCTGCGCCGCAGTTCGCCGGCATCACGTCGAAGCTGGTGACGTACTCGCGCCCTGATGGTGTGCAGCTCTCGGCCACGTTGTATCTCCCCGCCGGTTACGACGCGGCGCGCGACGGTCGTCTGCCATTCTTCTTCTGGGCGTATCCGCAGGAGTTCAAGAGCGTAAAGGCCGCGGCGCAGGTGCGTGGTTCGCCATACCTGTTCGTGCGTCCGACAGGCGCGAGCCACCTCTTCATGCTGACGCAGGGCTACGGTGTGCTCGATGGTCCGACGATGCCGATTGTGGGTGAAGGTACGAAGGAACCGAACGACACCTACGTTGAGCAGCTCGTCGCGAGTGCGAAGGCGGCGGTCGACAAGGTCGTCGAGATGGGTGTCGCGGATCGTGATCGGATCGGCGTCGGCGGCCACAGCTACGGTGCGTTCATGACGGCGAACCTGCTGGCGCACAGCAACATCTTCCGCGCCGGCATCGCACGCAGCGGTGCCTACAACCGCACGCTGACGCCGTTCGGCTTTCAGCAGGAAGAGCGGCCGTACTGGGAAGCGAATGCGATCTACACGCGCATGAGTCCCTTCACCTACGCCGACAGCATCAAGGCGCCGATCCTGCTGATTCACGGCATGGCCGACGACAACAGCGGCACGTTCCCGATCCAGTCCGAACGCATGTACGCCGCGCTCAAGGGCAACGGCGCCATCGTGCGCTACGTCCAGCTGCCCGGCGAGGCGCACGGCTACCTCGGCCGCGAAAGCGTCGGACATACACTGGCCGAGATGGTGAGCTGGCTCGACCAGTTCGTCAAACCGGCCAAACCAAGGACGAAGGCGGAGTAACGCACCGTTCGTGCTGACCGCGTCAACGCAACGGCGCAACGGAACAACAGCGTCAACGCAGAGCCGCAAAGAACAACTGACTTGACTCCAAGCCGGAAAGACGCCAAGCGCTCCGCGACACTACGATCAGCGTCGACTGGAAGCTTTTCTCGAATTGCTTTAAAACTGCACTTCACAGGTGCAGTTCCAAAATAATTCGGCAGCGCGTGCGAGCCACCGAAGCCTGGCCTCTGAACGCCGTGTGGTTTCTTTGCGTCTTCGCGTCAAAGCAGTCGACCTTCGCGACACTGCGTCGAAGCGGTTGTTCGTTGCGCCGTTGCGTTGAGGGGTTTGTCGTTTGCGCTCTGCGCCGAAGCAGTTCCCTTTGCGACTCTGTGTTGAAGCGGTTTGTTTAAGCGCTCCCCGTGGTACAGGCGGTATCCAGACACTCGGAATAATATGCGTAGACTCTGCCTCGCCTTCGCGTGCCTCGTGCCAGTGTTGGCGCAGGCGCAGCCTTCGATTCGCGAGATCGACGGCGCGCCGTTCGCCGCCACGATCGTTGCCGCGCCGGCGGCGGATGCGGTTGCGTTTGTGCTCAATGCGCGCGGCGTGCGCAACATCTGGGTCACCGACTCCACGCGCGCTGAGGCGCGCATGGTGACCGCGTTCACGCAGGACGACGGGCAGGATATCACATCGCTCGCATTCAGCAGTGACGGACGCACGCTCTATTTCGTGCGCGGCGGCGGACCGAATCGCGCGGGTGAGATTCCGAATCCCACCAGCGATCCAGCCGGTGCCGAACAGGCCATCTGGCGCGTGAAGCTGGACGGCTCGGCGGCGGTGCGCGTCACCGAAGGAACAGCGCCAACGCCGGCGCCGCGCGGCGACAACTTCGTCTTCACGCGGCGCGGTGCCATCTGGTTCGCGACGGCAGGCACGGACTCCACACGCGTCACGCAGTTGCTCAGAATGCGGGGCGCCGGCGGCTCGATGCGCTGGTCACCGAATGGTGAGCAGCTCGCCTTCGTGTCGAACAGAGGCACGCACAGTTTCGTCGGTGTGTACACGCTGGCGAAGAAGACGCTGCTGTGGATGGCACCGAGCACCGATGGAGACAACTCGCCCGTCTGGTCGCGCGATGGCACACGCCTCGCATTCCTGCGCATGCCGTACGAAGGGCAGGACCTCGGCTTTCGCGCCACGCGCGCGTCGCAGCCGTGGGGCATCATGGTGGCCGATGTCGCGAGCGGCGGCGCGAAGGAGGTCTTCCGCGCGACGGCAGGTCGCGGCAGTGCATACTGGGCCGTCGTTGCCGACAATCAGTTGCAGTGGAGCAGCGGCGATCGCATCGTGTTTGCGTGGGAGAAAACCGGCTGGGTGCATCTCTGGAGCGTCCCGGCATCAGGCGGTACGCCGACGGAACTCACACCTGGCAACGGAGAAGTGGAGTTCGTGTCACCGAGTCAGGACGGCTCGCGCATTGTCTACAACACGAACATCGGCGACATCGATCGGCGCCACGTCATGACCGTGGCCGCTGATGGAAAAACGGCGCCTCTGGCCACGGTTGCCGGCGCGCAGATCGCATGGAACGCCGTCGAGTCGAGCAAGCATGGGATCTACGCGCTTGTGAGCGACGCACGGATGCCGGCTCACGCCGCGATCATGAACGGCGCATCCGGCTGGCGCGCGCTCGCACCGGAGACCGTGCCAGCGGATTTTCCCGCCGCCGCACTCGTCACGCCGACGCCGATCAGTTTTCGCGCCGCGGATGGCATCACGTCGTATGGCCAGCTGTTCCTGCCGCCGAATGGAAAGCCCGGTGGGAAACATCCCGCCATGATCTTCATGCACGGCGGATCGCGCCGACAGATGCTGCTCGGCTGGAACTATGGCGCGTATTACCATCATGCGTATGCCATGAATCAGGCGCTCGCGCTGCGCGGTTGTGTGGTGGTGTCGCTGAACTACCGCAGCGGCATTGGTTATGGCATGGAGTTCCGCGAGGCGCTGCACCAGGGTGCCCCCGGTGGCAGTGAGTATGGCGATGTCGTCGCGGCCGCGAAGTGGCTTGGGGCCCGCACCGATGTCGATCGCACGCGCGTCGGATTGTGGGGCGGCTCGTACGGCGGCTATCTCACGGCGATGGGCCTGACGCGAAATCCGGAACTGTTCAAGGCCGGCGTCGACGTGCACGGTGTGCACGACTGGAATGTCGGCATCCGCACCTTCATCCCCGACTACGACGTGTACGCCGATCCGGCGGCGACGAAACTCGCGTTCACCTCGTCTCCGCTGGCGCAGGTGAAGAACTGGCGCGCACCTGTGCTGCTGATTCACGGCGACGACGATCGTAATGTGCGCTTCATCGAAACGCTGACGCTGATTCAGCATCTGCGCGATCAGGGTGTGCCGGTGGAGCAGCTGGTGTTCCCGGATGAGATTCACGGATTCCTGCGGCACGATTCCTGGATGCGCGCGTACGAGGCGGCGCTGGATTTCTTCACGCGGCGGCTGTAGACCGGTCAACGGGACGGTGATCGTGATCCCGCCGTTCAAGGGGTCAGAGCACTTGAACGGGTTCAAGTGCTCTGACCCCTTGAACGATCGGCAATCATTTCGTTGCGCGAAAGCGGGAATACCCGCTGCAGTGAACTGGTCATATTCGCGGAGTGAGTGCGCCGATGTCCTTGTCATTGCTGCCGGAGAATTGTGAGATGACCGCAGGTGAACACCCCTGTCACACATGTGCCATCACGCGCGCCGCGGTGTCACGCCGCGAGTTCGTCTCGCAGGCGACACTAGCCGCGGTTGCCGCAGTCCTCGCCGGTTGTGGAGGTGGCAGCGGCGGAGACGGGTCACTGGGGCCGGTCCAGCCTCAGAAACCGCCCGTGATTTCGACGCCGCTGATCATCACCCTCGCGAACTTTCCTGCACTCGCGACGGTCGGCGGCGCGGCGAAAGTGAGCAGCCAGCCCCCGATTGCGCTCGCGCGCACCGCGACCGGACTGAAGGGCTATTCACTGGAATGCACCCATGCCGGCACCACGGTGGAGTTGCGGTCGGACTTCACGCTCAAGTGCCCTAATCACGGCGCCGAGTTCGCGTTTGATGGTACCTGGACCGGCGGTCAGCAGCAGACATCGAGCCTGTTTGCGGTCATCGTGACGCCCGACGCGAGCGGCGCGACGGTCGCGATCACGACGTCCTGAGCGCTCGCGCGTCGCGATCGGTTCAAGGGGTCAGAGCACTTGAACTCGTTCAAGTGCTCTGACTCCTTGAACCCGCCCGATCAAGATGTCCGTGCCATTGATCCGCCCCCGAAACCCCCCGCCCCACCGGTCGTCACTGTGGCACGGGGGGTTGACAGACCTCCCTGCCCCCAACACTCTTGGACGCATGAGTCACTCGGTCCG
>JANLPZ010000097.1:0-3097 GCA_031367535.1 Gemmatimonadaceae bacterium | reverse complement strand
GGGCCCTGATTGGGCTGGTTCCAGGACGCGCCGCCGTCAGTCGATTTCCAGACGCCGGCGTACTGGGTCTGGTTGTGATCGACCACGACATAGAGGGTCCGGGGCGCGTCGGCCTTGGCGCCATCGATGCCGATGAAGCCGAAATAGTCGATGGCGTTCGCCCACGGCTGCGGGACCGCTGACGGCGTGATGTTCTGCCACGTCCCGGTCGGCGTCGGCGTCGGCGTCGGGGTCGGGGTCGGCGTCGGCGTCGGCGTCGGGGTCGGCGTCGGCGTCGGCGTCGGGGTCGGGGTTGGGGTCGGCGTCGGTGTCGGCGTCGGTGTCGGTGTCGGCGTCGGCGTCGGGGTCGGGGTCGGCGTCGGCGTCGGGGTCGGCGGCGCTGTGGTTGTGTCTGTCGGCGTCGGGGTTGGCGTCGGGGTCGGAATCGTGTCCACCGGAGCGATCGGTTTCCTCGGCGGCCGCTTGACCAGATTCCTGAGAAAGTCCCATCGATGCACACTTGCCGATACCGCGCTTGGTGCCGCGAGCGCCTCAGTCGAGGTTGGCGAGCCATCGCCGCACCCGGTGAGCGAAGCAGACAGCGCGACCATCGTCACGGCTGACGTCACTTTGCGCGGCAGATTCGACGCCACTGCCCGTCGCGCCACATTGTGCGATGAAGTCGACGGAACGGCGGTGCTGTCGCTCGCAGTTATTACGCGTACGTTGTGCGGGGGTATGCCGTGCAGCATTCGTGCATCCTCCAGAGGGGGTGCAGAGCGCGAGGACATAAACCATCCAGCACAACGCCGGCATCATCGCCGTCGCCCGCGACTACGTGGATTTTCGATTTGCGAGTCGCACGGACTTCGGCGCTCGGGTCGTCGCAACGCAAGGGGTATGCCGCGCTGGCCGATTCTGACTCAGGCTCTCCCAAAACCTGCGCGGGCAGGCAGTCGTGCCGTTGATCACGAACAGTGCGGTCTCGTCAGGCACCGCGCGGTCCGCCGTTGGCGCCGGCATATGTGTGGTCGCCGGCGCGCAAGTTCGACACGAGGCCGCGGTTACCCTGGCGCCCCGAGGCTGGAGCCGGGGATTGGCTGCGTCGACGTACTGAACCCGGATCTGGACCTGGCCGCCTATCCTTACGAACGCGTGAGATAGCGTGTCTGCAGGCGCCGTTCGAGCCGTGCGCGCAGTCCGGCATGCGCACACGACGCGTCACGCAGCGCGCCGATGTCCGCCAGCGCTGCGCCGCGATGCTCGAGCAGATCGAACACTCGCGCGACGGACCACTCACGTTGCACACGCTGGACGAGAGTCATGGCATCCCCTGGACCGACACGCCCCGGTGTGTGCACCGCGTTGTACCATCCGGCCGCAGCGGTCGCCTTCACCTCGTTCAGCAGCGCGGGGCGCATCCATCGACGCGTCAGCGTGGCACACGGTCCGCGCGGCTCGGTGATCTGCAGCACACAGGTGCCGATCTGCCACAAGTCACCGAGAAACACCGTGTGCTCGTCGAGCGCCGACACGGTGATATTTTCACCAAAAGCGCCGAATCCGTACTGGCTCGCGTCCACCTCGGCCGACATCGCGCGCAGCGCATCGGCGTGTGTCACCGCGTGCTGCCGCAACGTGTCATCCCACAGCGTCGCGTACCGCGGGGCGCCGTAGACCAGCACCGCCTTGGTGGGACCGCCGTGATGCTTCTTCTCCTTCTGCGCGTCGCCCGCGAGTCCGAGCACACCGACGTCCACGGACGCCGAGGCGGCAGACTTGAGAATGGCGGATCTCCACGCGGTGGTCGCACCGCCTGGTTCGCGCGGCGAACGCAGCGAACGAATCGGGCCGGCGAAGACGGCACGGACGCTGGCCGCGGTGGGGAGAGGTTCGGTGATCGTGTCGGCCATGGCTGCGCAACGTAACGGCGTCGTGCCTGCCTTGCGGGATGCTGGCGCACGGGCCAATCTCCGGCCCTGATGACATCGTCGCTCAGTCGTTTCGCTGCCACACATGTGCTGATGGTCGAGCCGGTCCGCTTCCGCTTCAACGAGGAAACGGGCGGGTCGAACGCCTTCCAGTCGGCGCCGGCGGGCGATGACGCGCACACCATCGCGCAGGAGGCGGTGCACGAACATCGTGCGTTGCGCGATCTCCTCGTGAGCAACGGTGTGCACGTGACCGTCGTTCGATGCGACGAGCGCACCCCCGATGCGCCTTTCTGCAACAACTGGTTCTCGACGCATCCGGCGGTGGCGCTGTCGGATGCGGATGGCACACGACACGCGCCCGCCACCATGGTGCTCTACCCGCTGCTTGCCCCGAACCGACGGCTGGAGCGTCGCGCAGACCTGATTGCAATGCTGCGCACCAAGTACCCGCGGGTTGTCGATCTCTCCGGTTATGAACGCGAGGCGCGCTTTCTCGAGAGTACCGGATCGCTCTGTCTCGACGATGCGAACCGTGTCGCCTACGCCGCGCTCTCGCCGCGCACCGATCGTGCCCTCGTCGATCACTTCGGCCGCGAACTCGGCTATCGCATCGAAGCGTTCACCGCCACCGATGCCACCGGCGTGCCGTACTATCACACGAACGTGATGATGTTCATCGGCCACGGTCTCGCAGGCGTCACACTCGAAGCGATCGCGTCATCCGACGAGCGTCGTCGCATCGAACGCGCCCTGCAGGCCGGCGGTCTCGACATCCTCGAGATCAGTCGCGCGCAGGCGTCAGAATTCTGCGGCAACGTGTTGTCACTGACGAATGACACGAACGAGTCGCTGTTCGTCATGAGCGCGGCAGCACTGCGCGCATTCACGCCCGCCCAGCGCGCCCGCCTCGATGCGCACGGCCGAGTCCTCGCCAGCGAACTCTCCGCCTTCGAACGGGTCGGTGGTGGCTCCGCGCGCTGCCTGATCGCAGAGCTCTTCTAGCGCTCCCCGCAGCATGTCGTTTTGCGCGGCATCGTCAACCGCTTTGGGTCGATAGTAGCTGTGTTGAAAGTCAAGCGATGGCGGGCGCCGCAAGGCGCCAGGGCGTGTTCGTCTTCACCATCGCGTTGAGGATCGTGAGCAGTTTCCGGACGCACGCGATGCGCGCAACTTTTACGGGTTTC
>JANLPZ010000074.1:0-18615 GCA_031367535.1 Gemmatimonadaceae bacterium | reverse complement strand
CTGATGATCGAGGAGAACGTCGTGTCTGCAGCGAATACCACGTATCGCACCACGACCGCTGAACTCGAGCGCCTGATCCGCGACGCCGGATTCACTGCGGCGCGTCGTCGACAGGACTACTCGATCCTGCCGATTGCCTCGTCCGCCGTCGCCGCCTGATCGTTCGTTCACCACGGCTCGCTCGCTTCTCCGACACATCAGATCATGCCCGTCCGATTCCAGGCTTCTGCGCGTAAGGCCATCGACTTTGCGATGGTCGAGATGGAGCGTATCGGCGATCCTGCCCTGTCGTCGTTGCATCTGCTGCTCGGACTGCTGGAACCTGCGGCTGAAGGCTCGCAGGCCGCACTGCGCCTGCTCGGGGTGAACCCCGCCGCACTGCAACTCGATGCGCGGCGCGACATTCATCTCGCGCGGACAGGCGCATTGCTGGCAGAGATAAACGATGCGCCGGAACATGTCCTGGAGCGTGCCGGCCGCATTTCGGAGCAGTGCGGCGCCACCGACATCTCGGATGCGGATATTCTGATGGCGGCGGCGCAGGATCAGTCGACATGGGCGGGCAAACTGCTGGCGGCGTCCGGTGTCACACCGCCACTGCTGTGGGGCGTGTTTCCGGAAGCACGTGGCGTGCTGCGCCACCCCGGTTCTCCGGATCCGCTGGCGGGTATCGAGATGCTCGATGTCACGTTCCCGCCGACGTTCGCGCCGTCGCTGCCGGTTCGCACCGGCATCGGCTACGACTCGCATCGCTTCGGTGTCGGCGGACCGATGATTCTCGGCGGGATCGAGATTCCCGGTGACATCAAACTCGTCGGCCACTCTGATGCGGATGCGGTCTGTCACGCCTTGACCGACGCAATTCTCGGCGGCACCGGAGCCGGCGACATCGGTGAGTTGTTTCCCGACACGGATCCCGTGAACAAGGGGCGCAATTCAATCGAGATGTTGCGCGCCGCATGCGCTGCGTCGGAGAAGCGTGGCTGGCGCGTGGCGCAGGTGGACGTGACGGTGATTGTCGAACGTCCAAAGCTGTTGCCGTATCGCGATGCGATGCGCGCGTCGCTGGCCACCGCGCTGGGGCTGCCAGCCGATTGTGTGAGCGTGAAAGCGAAGACGAATGAAGGCATGGGCTGGGTTGGCCGCGGCGAAGGACTCGCCTGCATGGCCGTCGCGACGCTCATCCCGATGCGCACCGCGAACAAGTAGCCCCATGCGACGCGCAGGCATCGTGTGAACGCGCTGCTGGCGTGGCTGGCGGAGCTGCCGACGTGGGCACTGTATTCATCGCTGGCGCTGATTGCGGCCGCTGAAAATATCTTCCCGCCGATTCCGGCCGACACGGTCGTTGGTGTCGGAAGTTTTCTGGCGGCGCGTGGATCAGGCTCGCTGATTGTGGCGGCAACGTCGATCTGGGCGGGCAACCTGCTTGGCGCGCTCGGCATGTATTTCGTCGGCCGACGTTATGGGAGCGGGGCACTGATGGCGCGACTCGGCGGCGCGGACGCCGAAGCACGTGTCGCACGACTGTATTCCTCGTACGGCGTGTGGGCGCTGTTCGTGAGTCGTTTCCTGCCGGGTGTACGAGCCATCGTGCCACCGTTCGCCGGCGCGTTGAAAGTGCCGCTGCGTCAGGTGATTCCTGCGATGGCCGCGGCGTCTGCGATCTGGTACGGAGCGATCGCCTGGCTTGGCTTTCGCTTCGGCCAGAACCTCGATGAGTTGCAACAGCTGATCGGCACGGCCACGCGCACATCGGGGCTGGTCGCGGTTGCGATCGTCGTGATCATCGGCGGCATCATCTGGTGGCGCCGACGTCGCACGGTCGCGCCATGACGCAACGCGCCGCCGCGCATCCGCTCGAACATGCCGACGCGTGGCTCGATGCGATGTCGCTCGAACAGGGGTCGTCGCCGCGCACGATCGAGGCGTATTCGAGTGATCTGCAGCGCCTGCATGAGTACCTCGCGTCACGCGGCGGTCCGTCACCGACGACGATCGATGCACGCGTGTTGCGTGGCTTCATCCATCACCTCGTCGACCTCGGACTCGCCCCCGCATCGGTGAGCCGGATGGTCAGCGCGGTGCGTGGCTTCTACCGCTTTCTGGTGGGAGAGTCGTACATCACACACGACCCGAGTGAACAACTCGAGACGCCGAAGAAGTGGCGCACGCTGCCGGATATCCTCTCGCCAGACGAAGTCGATCGCATCATCGGAGCGATTTCGCTCGATGAACGGCTCGCGTTCCGCGACCGTGCCCTCTTCGAAGTGGCGTACGGCGCGGGGCTGCGCGTCAGCGAGTGGATCACACTCGGGATCGGCGACGTGTACATGGACGACCGAATCGTGCGCGTGGTGGGCAAAGGCAACAAGGAGCGACTGGTGCCGATCGGTCGACGCGCGCTGGCCGCGGTGGCGATTTACACGCGCGAACTGCGACCGTCACTCGTACGCGGCACACCCAACGCAACGTTGTTCGTGAACAGTCGCGGCGGGTCGCTGTCGCGGATGGGCGCGTGGAAGCTGCTGCGGAAGTACGTCGATGCCGCCGGCATCACCGCACACGTCACGCCGCACACCTTGCGTCACTCCTTCGCGACGCATCTGTTGGAGGGTGGGGCGGACCTGCGGGCCGTGCAGGACATGCTCGGACACGCCGATATCGCCACCACGCAGCTGTACACACAGGTCGATCGCACCTATCTGCAGCAGATTCACCGTCAGTTCCATCCGCGCGCATGATCCTGATACTCGACAACTACGACTCGTTCACCTACAATCTCGTCCAATATCTGGGCGAGATGGGTGAGACGCTCGACGTGCGACGCAACGACGCCCTCACCGTCGACGACGTTGGCGCCATGCAGCCTGAGGCGATCGTGCTGTCGCCTGGGCCTTGCACGCCGTCCGAAGCCGGTATCACGGTGCCGGTGATTCAGCGCTGGGGCTCTTCGATCCCGATTCTTGGCGTCTGTCTCGGCCACCAGGCGATTGGCGAGGCGTATGGCGGAACGGTGGTCCGTGCGGGCCGAGTGATGCACGGCAAGACCTCTGACCTCGTGCACGACGGCACGGACCTGTTCGCCGGGCTGCCGTCACCACTGCGGGTGATGCGATATCACTCGCTGGTGGTCGAGCCCGCGACATTGCCAGCCTGCCTCGAGGTCACCGCACGGGCAACCGATTCCGCCGACGAAATCCACGCATTACGGCATCGCGAACATCCGGTGTGGGGCGTCCAGTTTCATCCGGAATCGGTACTCACCGAGGGCGGGAAACAGCTGCTCGTCAACTTCCTCGCGCTAGCCCGCAGCAGGCAGAACGTCGCGCGCTGAGAGGGGGCACGACCAACCCTCGCTCGACGCAGTTTCCGGCTCAGGCCGGCATGAATTTGACGTGGCGTAACGGCCACAGTCTTTCGACACTTCCGGCGCCATTGCCATTGCGCGGCAAGGGTCTACGTTACTGGAATGATTCTTGCCACCAGCGATCCGACGAGGGGTCTCGCGTGACGGTACTCGCGATCATTCCTGCCCGCCGAGGTGCGACTCGGCTCCCGGATAAACCGCTCCGATTGCTCGGCGGATCACCGCTGATTCTGCGCGTCTGGCAACGGGTTCTGGCGCTTGGCGTGGCCGATCGCGTCGTCGTGGCGACGGATGATCGCGACGTGCAGAACGTCATCGAATCTGCCGGCGGCGTCGCGGTTTTGACTCGCCCGGACCACCCATCGGGAACCGATCGTGTGGCGGAAGTGGCGCGGATTCCGGAGTTCTCAGACGCATCAGTCATCCTGAACGTGCAGGGCGATGAGCCATTTATGGGTGAGGCCGCTGTGAAGGGCGCCGTCGAGGTCGTGACCTCGGGTCGTGCGCCGATCGGCACCGCGGCCGTTCCGGCCGGCTATGATTCGCTGACGTCGTCGGATTCAGTCAAAGTCGTCTGTGACGATCACGGTCGCGCACTGTATTTCTCGCGCGCGCCGATTCCGTTCCTTCGTGACACGGCAGACCGTGCATTGCGCGATGCACGCGTCCGTCTGCATCTCGGCATCTACGCGTACACGCGCGACGCACTACAGGCGTGGGTCGCGTTGCCAGTGCACCCGCTCGAGCAGATCGAGCGACTCGAACAACTCCGTCCACTCGCCGCCGGCTTCGCTATCGGTGTGGCAATTGCCGCCCCCGTGCCCGTCGGTGGTATCGATACCGAAGCAGACCTGCTGCGCGCCAATGCGCACTGGGATTCCATCCACGCCGTGAGGAGCCCCGCATGAGCGCGCTCGCACAACCGCAGCAGCCCACCAAGTTCATTTTCGTGACAGGCGGTGTCGTCTCGTCACTCGGCAAGGGCATCGCTGCGGCGTCGCTTGGACGCCTGCTCGTCGCGCGCGGATTGCGCGTGACGATGATGAAGTTCGATCCATATCTCAACGTCGATCCCGGCACGATGTCGCCCTTCCAGCATGGCGAAGTGTTCGTGACCAAGGACGGCGCCGAGACCGATCTTGATCTCGGTCACTATGAGCGATTCCTCGACCGTTCACTGAGTCAGGCCAACAACATCACGACCGGTCGCATCTATTCGAATGTGATCACGAAGGAACGCCGCGGTGAGTACCTCGGCTCGACCGTGCAGGTCATTCCGCACATCACCGACGAGATCAAGGCCGCGATCAAGCGCATCGCGCCGGAGAACGACGTCGTGATCTGCGAAATCGGTGGCACGGTGGGTGACATCGAGTCACTGCCGTTCCTCGAGGCGATCCGTCAGTTCCGCACCGAGGTCGGCAAGGCGAATGCGATGTTCGTGCATCTGACACTGGTCCCGTACATCGCCGCGGCCGGTGAAGTGAAGACGAAGCCGACGCAGCATTCCGTGCGTGAGCTGATGGAGATCGGTATTCAGCCCGATGTCCTGATCTGCCGCACGGAACGGCCGCTTGGCGACGACACGAAGCGCAAGATCGCGCTCTTCTGCAACGTGGATTTCGGCAACGTGATCGAGAGCCGCGACGTGCCGACGATCTATCAGATTCCGCTGTCATTCCACGAGCAGGGTTTCGATGCGCGTGTCATGGCGCGCCTGGGCCTGCCGGAGACAGCGGATCCGGATCTCAGCCAATGGCGCGATATCGTGCGTCGCATCACGAAACCGGCCGGTCGCGTGCGCATTGCGGTGGTCGGCAAGTACACGGACTTCATCGACAGCTACAAGAGTGTGCAGGAGTCGCTGATCCACGGCGGCATTGCACACGATGTCGGGGTCGATATCGCGTGGTTGTCGAGTGATCGCTTCACCGATCACGAAACGGCTCGCGCACTGCTCTCGGAATACGATGGCCTGCTCGTACCTGGCGGGTTCGGCGTCCGTGGTGTGGAAGGCATGGTGGAGGCCATTCGGGCCGCGCGCGAACTGCGCATTCCATTCTTTGGCATCTGTCTTGGCATGCAGATCGCGATCATCGAGTTCGCGCGCCATGTCGCCGGCCTGCCCGAGAGTCACTCGTCCGAATTCGCACCCGAATGTGCGCACCGCGTGATCTCACTGATGGAGTCGCAGCAGGGTGTGACCGACATGGGTGGCACGATGCGACTCGGTGCATACCCGTGTGTGTTGCATCCGGGCTCGCGCGCCGCGATGGCGTACGGCATGAGTGAAGTCAGCGAGCGTCATCGCCACCGGTACGAAGTCAGCAACCAGTATCGCGATCTGTTCGTGGAGCATGGCATGGTGCTGAGCGGCCTGTCACCGGACGGATCGCTGGTCGAAATCGTGGAGCTGGCGGACCATCCGTGGTTCGTCGGCTGTCAGTTCCATCCCGAGTTGCAGTCGCGTCCCACGCGACCGCATGCGCTGTTCGCCGGCTTCATCGGCGCAGCGCTGCGTGAGCAGGGTGCCCGCGGTGTCGAAAGCGGTGAAGCCTCTCAGGCGATCTCCGGCGACTGAGGATCATGCACGACGCACTGCTATTTCCGCCCGACCGTCTCTTTCTGATCGCCGGGCCATGCCAGGCCGAAGACGACGCGCTGAATTTGCGTGTCGCCGAAGTGCTCGCGCGTGTCGGTGCACGAGTGCCGGGTGGCGTGATTTACAAGGCGAGTTTCGACAAGGCGAATCGCTCCAATCCCGGTGCCACGCGCGGCCTTGGACTCGAGCGCGGGCTCGAGGCACTCGCCACGGTGAAGCGTGAAACGGGCCTGCCGGTTCTGACGGATGTCCACCTGCCGGAACAGTGTGCGATGGCCGCCGAGGTCTGTGATGTGCTGCAGATTCCTGCGTTTCTGTGTCGACAGACAGACCTGCTCGAAGCGGCGGGGCGCACCGGCAAGCCGATCAACATCAAGAAGGGGCAGTGGCTGCAACCGGAAGGCATGACGGGCGCGACGTCGAAGGTGCGGCGCGTGTCGCCGGTCGGTGACGCAGCGCCGCTGGCTGTGACGGAACGCGGCACGTTCTTCGGTTACGGCGATCTTGTCGTCGACATGCGCAACTTCTCGCGGATGAAGGAAGCGGCGCAGGCGCCCGTGATCTACGACGCGACGCACAGCGTGCAACAGCCGGGTCGCGGTGATGGCGGCGCGAGCGGTGGGCTGCGCGAGTTCATTCCGCCGCTTTTGTTCGCGGCGCTTTCAGCCGGTGCACAGGGACTGTTCATCGAGACACATCCGGATCCCGATCACGCGCCGAGTGATGGCCCGAACATGGTGTATCTCGACAAGTTTCCCGCGCTCATCGATCGCGCAGTGGACCTCTGGTCGCTGGTGAATCGATGATCGACCCGACGATTGCCCGCCGCATTGCACTGGTCGCGTTCGACGTCGATGGGACGCTGACGGACAATGGCGTCTACATCGGCGACTCGACCGATCTCACGCGGCCGGAAGAGCGCATTGAACTGAAGCGGTTCGACATTCAGGATGGCCTCGGCATCGTGATGTTGCGACGGGCGGGGATTGGCGTGGCCTTCATTTCTGCACGGCATTCACCCGCCACGACATTGCGCGCGAAAGAGCTCGGCGTCACGCAGGTGCATCAGGGCAAGGGACTGCGGAAAGTCCCGACGTTGCGCGCGATCAGCCAGGGTCTTGGTATTCCGTTCGACTGCATTGCCTTCATGGGTGATGATCTGGCCGACATCGCGGTGATGTCCCAGGTGGCGCTGGCCGTGGCACCGCAGAACGCGGTCGCGGAAGTGAAGGGTATCGCACACGTGCAGCTCACGCGCCCCGGTGGCCGTGGCGCGGTGCGCGAGTTCGTGGAAGCGCTGTTGCACGCGCGCGGCGAGTGGGACGGGCTGGTGGCCACATACGTCGCGGACAGCGCACGTGAGCCGGCGGCGCAGACATGACGGAAACAGAACTCGTGGCGCGCGGCGTGCGCGTGATGCGACTCGAGCGCGAGGCGATTGCCGCCGTTGAATCACGACTGGACGCGTCGTTCGCAAGCGCGGTCCTGCTGATCGCCACCTCGCGAGGCCGCGTCATCGTGGCAGGCGTTGGCAAGTCGGGACTGATTGGTCGCAAGATTGCCGCGACGCTCACGTCGACCGGGACGCCAGCGACGTTTCTGCACCCGGTCGAAGGAGTGCATGGTGACCTCGGAATCGTCGGCCCGAACGACGTCGCGATTCTCCTCTCGAAGAGTGGTGAGACGTCGGAGCTGCTGCCGCTGCTGCAGGAGCTGAAGCGTCTCGGCGTCGGCGTGATTGCGATCACCGGCGAGGTGCGTTCCACGCTCGGCCGCGCGGCGGACGCCGTGCTCGATGCCGGTGTGGCCGAGGAGGCATGTCCGCACGATCTCGCGCCGACCACCAGCACGACCGCGGCGCTCGCCATCGGTGATGCGCTCGCCGTCGCGCTGCTCGAACACAAAGGATTCCGTCGCGAGGATTTCGCACGCCTGCATCCGGGCGGCTCGCTTGGCAAGAAGCTGCTGACCACTGTCGCTGAGGTGATGGAAGACGAACATCTCCCCGTGTTGCCGGTAACAGCCACGATGAGAGAAGCCATCGTGCCATTGGCCGAGCGTCGAGGTCTGGTCGTCCTGAGCACCGGAGACGGTGTCGTGAGCGGCGTCGTGACCGCCGGCGATCTCGCGCGCCTGCTCGAACGCAGCGCTGATCCGTTCACCGCATCGGTCGCGGACGTGATGACGCGCACGCCACGCACGGCACGCGCGGACGAACTCGCGAGTGGTGTCGTCTTTCGCATGGAACGTTTCGGCATCATGGCAATGCCGGTACTCGGCGCGGATGATCGGCTGGTTGGCGTCGTGCATCTGCACGACCTGCTGCGCGCGGGAGTCGTCTGATGCGTCGCGTTCTCCTGCTTGCACTGGTCGGTGTTGCTGCACTCGCCAGTTGTCGCGCACAAAAGAAACCGGCTATCGCGAAGAAGGCCCCGTCCACCGCCGATTCCGCTGACCAGATGATGTGGGGCATGCGACTGATCCTCACCGATCGCGGTGTGCAGCGCGCTGAACTGCAAGCCGACACCGGCTACTTCTTCGACGAGAACACGCGCGCCGAGCTGCGTGTGGTGAAGACGACGTTCTTCAACAACCAGGGTGCGCGCGACGGCGTCCTGACGTCGAAGCGCGGCACCTACAACACGCGCGCCAGCGTCATGGAAGCGCGCGACAACGTCGTGATCGTGGGCGTCGATGGAAAGCGACTCACGTCGCCGATGGTGCGCTTCGAGCAGTTCCGCAACATCATCGTCTCCGACAGCCCATTCGTGCTCGTCGAGGGCGAACGTCGTCTCGAGGGGATCGGATTCGAGAGTGATCCGCAGATGCTGAACGTGCGCGTGCGTCAGATGTCGCGCAGCACAGGAGCGAGCATTCTGCTGCCCTCCTCGAAGGGGTCGGCGCCGGTCTTCCGCTCCGACTCGTCGAAGCCCGCGCCTGCGACGGTTCAGCAGACGATTACCGGACCGATCACGATGCCGGCCACGCCGCCGGTCGCGAAGCCGAAGGCCGTGACGCCGACACCTCCGTCTGCCGGCGTCGTGCCGCCTGGAACAGTGGTGAAGCCGTGAACTGGCGCTGCGTCGGCACGCTGCTCGCCGTGGCCATGTTCGGTGGCACGGCCGCGCGCGCACAGGCCGGGGCGGGTCGCTGCGATATCGAATTGCGGCCGGCCAACGACTCGTTGCGTCTGACGTCGACGACGACTACGCCGAACGGCCCGCGCAACGTGTTCATCGGTGGTCGTGTCGAAGCGCGATGCCTCAATCAGGACGTGCGTTTGCTGGCCGACAGCGCCGAGTGGTATCAGGGCGCGCAGGTGCTCTACCTGATCGGGCATGTGCGGTACACCGAGCCGCGCGTGCGCGTGACGAGTGATCAGATGAACTACTTCCAGGTGGACGAGCGCCTGGTTGCGACGGGCAACGTCGAAGCGACGCTGCCAAGCGGCTCGATCATGCGTGGTCCACAGGCGACGTATTACCGCGCCGTGAAGGGCTTCCGGCCGGTGTCACGACTGGAAGCCCTCCAGCGCCCTCGGCTCTGGCTTGCGCAACGCGATACCAGCGGCAAGGCGAGTGAGCCGGTGCAGGTGACGGCGAATCAGATCACGACCGAGAACGACTCGCTCGTGTACGCCGGCGGCCAGGTGGAGATCACACGCAGCGATCTCGATGCCCAGAGTGATTCGGCGTTTCTCGACAGCGGCAATGAACTCGCGCGACTGATGCGTAAGCCCGTGGTCATCGGCAAAGGCGAACGCAGCTACACGTTGCATGCGGATCAGATCGAGCTCTACACGAAGAACCGGATCGTGCAGCGTGTGCTGTCACAGGGCACCGCCCGCGCGACGAGTACGGACATGCTGCTCACCGGTGATACGATCGACCTGCGCGTGGATCAGAACAAGGCGCAAGCGGCCTACATCTGGGGCAAGTCGCGCGCGCGCGCCGTCTCACCGGATCGCGATCTCATTGCGGACTCGCTGGCCGTTCGGATGCCGAACCAGCGGCTCCACGAAGTGCGCGCATTCCGTCTGGCGGTGGCGAACACACTGCCGGACACCGCGAACATCCGCAGTGGAGAGAAGGATTGGCTCAAGGGCGACACCATCTTCGCCTACTTCGACACACTGCCGCGCCCCCGTACCGTCAGCGCGGACACCGCAACAGCGAAGCCACAACTGCGGGAATTACAGTCGATCGGCCACGCGAGTGCGCGCTATCAGATGGCGACGCAAACCAGCACACCGAGTCGCCCCGGCATCAACTATTCACGCGGTGATCGCATCACCGTGACGATGGACAGTACCGGCGTGTCGCGCGTGCAGATCGATGAACATGCAGTCGGATTGTATCTCGAACCGGTGCGCGACTCGACGCTCGCGCCGCCGGAAAGTCAGCCACAGCCTGACAGCACCAGGCCATCGGGATCGACGACGATCCCGACGCCCACGAAGCCAACTCCGGCAGCCACACGGCCCACCGCGAAACCCGCGGCGACCGTTCCACGCACCACACCGGCCCGCCCGTGATCGATCAGCCGACGTCGCCCGACGAAGAGCTTCCGGCTCGCATCCGTGCCCTCATCGAACATTTTGCGCCGCATGATCGCTCGCCGGTGATGGCGATGCATGCGCTGTTCGCTGCGTCCGATGAGCAGGGCATGGCGCGCTTCGATGAAGTCGCGCGAATCTACCGCGAAGATTATCTGCTGCTCGAGAAGGCGGCCGGTCGCGACGCTGAACGCGCCGCCGGTACGCTCAGTCTCGATCAGGTGCGCGCCCATCTGCGCGACGCGCTTCTGCCGCGTCTCGTCGCGGATGGCGTCGTATCGTTGCCAGCCACCGGCCTCGATGCACCGGGCGCCAAGGTGCAGGTGGTCGGTGGTGTGTGGGAAGGCGTGAAGGAGAATCGCGACAAAGTCACCGAGGAAGTGAAGCGGCGTTCGACGCGCGGTGTCGCAATTCAGACCGGACGCGTGCCGATCTTCACGCCTGCGACGCAGGCGAAACTCACCTCGCGTCTCGAAGCGAAGGGCCTCGTCAAGACGTACAAGAAGCGCAGCGTCGTGAACAACGTGGCCTTGCATCTGCGCCAGGGAGAAATCGTCGGGCTGCTCGGGCCCAACGGCGCCGGCAAGACCACCACGTTCTACATGATCGTCGGCCTGATTCAGCCGCAAAGTGGCCAGATCATGCTCGACGGGCAGGATGTCACGACGATGCCGATGTACAAGCGCGCGCGGAACGGCATCGGCTACCTGTCACAGGAACCCTCGATCTTCCGCAAGCTGACGGTCGAGGAGAACATCATGGCGATTCTCGAGACGCTCAAGATTTCGAGCGCCGAGAAGGCCGCGAAGCTCGAGAAACTGCTCGACGAGCTCAGCATCAAGCATCTCCGGAAGAGCAAGGCGTACGCGCTGTCGGGTGGTGAACGGCGCCGACTGGAGATCACGCGGGCGCTGGTCACGGAACCGAAGTTCATGATGCTCGACGAACCGTTCGCGGGCGTCGATCCGATCGCGGTGCATGACATCCAGCAGATCGTTTCCGGGTTGCGTCATCGCGGGATAGGCGTCCTGATCTCGGACCACAACGTGGAGCAGACCCTGGATATCGTGGACCGGGCCTACATCATGTTCGACGGCCAGGTGAAGGTCTCCGGCACGGTCCGCGAGCTGGTCTTCGACGATACGGTAGCAGAGTTGTACTTGGGCCCCACGCTCGCCGCCCGGCTGCGTGAGCGTTTTTCGCGCGACGAATCGAAGGGGAGCGCGTCGTGATGTCGCGCACGACTCGCGCGGGAGGCCGGCGATGAGCGGCTACAAGACGGGGCTCAATCAGAGCACGTCCATGCGGCAGGAGATGAAGGTCAATCCACGCCTCTATCAGGCGATGGATCTCCTGTACATGCCGCTGCTCGATCTGCAGCAGCACCTGCAGCAGGAACTCCTCATCAATCCCTTCCTCGAACTTGTGCCCGAAGACGAGGACGGCGAAGGTGAGGAAGGGTCCGAAACGCTGGAGGTGGCGACGCCCGAAGAGCAGAAGGCGGACAACACCGACGAGATGGACTGGCAGAAGATTCTCGAGGATGGCTTCGAGACCGGCGGCCGCAAGGAAGAGTACGAGGAGCGCGAGTACATCGAACCGATCACGGTGATGACTCGCGATCTGCTCGATCATCTTCGCGAACAGGTCCAGATGCTCGAGCTGAATCCACGTCAGGAGTTCCTCGCTGACGAATTCGTCGGCAACATCAACGAGGACGGCTATCTCGCGTGCGAGCTGGTCGATATCCTGAACGGTGTGAACACTGAAGTCTGTCGTGTCGCTGAATCGGTCGGTCGCGACATCAGTGAGCTGCCGATGTATACACTCGAGGAAGTCGAGGCTTTGCTGCCGATCATCCAGCAGCTCGACCCGCCGGGTGTCGGTGCGCGCAACCTGCGCGAGTGCCTGCTGTTGCAACTCGCGACGCAGGGGCTCGAGGAAAGCGTCGCGTTCGCACTCGTGCGCGATGGCTTCGATGAACTCATCGGGCATCGCTGGAGCGAGATGGCGAAGCGATTCGGTATCTCGGTGTCGGAAGTGCAGGCCGTCGCAGACCAGATCGCGAAGCTCGATCCGAAGCCGGGTCTCAAGTTCGCGCCGGACAACGAGCACTACATCATTCCGGACCTCGTCGTCGACAAGGTCGATGGTCGCTACGTCGTGTACCTGAACGACGGCAATCTGCCACGCCTCAAGCTCAGCCGCACCTATCAGGACATCGCGCGCGACAAGAAGAAGTACGATACCGAGAGCAAGGACTTCATCGCCAACAAGATGAATTCCGCGCACTGGATGATTCAGGCCATCGAGCAGCGCCGACAGACGATGCTCAAGGTCATGAACTACATCGTCGAACGGCAGCGCGACTTTTTCGAGAAGGGCGTCCAGCATCTCAAGCCGCTCACGTTGCGCGAAGTGGCGGAAGTGATCGGCATGCACGAGTCCACCGTCAGTCGTGTCACGAACGAAAAGTTCGTGCAGACGCCGCGCGGTGTCCTGCCGCTCAAGTTTTTCTTCTCGTCCGGACTGTCCACCACCGATGGCGACGACGTCTCGGCCCGCGGCATCAAGGACCAGATCAAGAAGCTGGTCGATGGCGAGGATGCGAAGGATCCGCTGACAGATCAGGCGATCGTGGATATTCTCAAGCAGGGCGGCGTGGTCATCGCGCGTCGTACCGTTGCCAAGTACCGCGACCAGCTCGGCGTGCTTTCGGCCCGCATGCGGAAACGCGTATGACCAGCGGCCTGACAACGACCCCTCGCGCCACCACATCGGTGCAGCGTCCGCACGCCGACACCGGCGTGGACGTCAGTGTGCTCGTGCCGGCGAAGGACGAAGCCGAGAATCTCCCGAGGTTCATGGAGCTGGCCGAGGCCGCGTTTCGTGACACCGGTACGCGCTACGAAGTGATCGTCATCGACGACGGCTCGAAGGACAACACCTGGACCGTGCTGCAGCAACTGCAGGAGCGGTACCCGTTCCTGCGCGCGGTGCGTCATCGCACGCAACGCGGCATTGCCGACGGACTGCGCACCGGCTGGCTCAACTCCAAGGGTGACATCCTCGTCTTCTATCCGGCGGACCTGCAGTTCAAGCCGGAAGATATTCCGCGACTGGTCGCACCGATTCTCGCGAACTCCGCGGACATGGTCACCGGCTTCAAGGAAGGGAAGTACGAGAAGGCGTTCGTGAGCGGCATCTACAACAAGCTCAGTCGATCGCTGTTCGATGTGCCGGTGAAGGATCTCAACAGCGTGAAGGCGTACCGTCGCGAAATCATGGACGCACTGCCCGTCCGTCCGGACTGGCACCGCTACATGATCGTGATCGCGCACTTCGAAGGGTTCAGCGTGACCGAGATTCCGGTGCCGCTGTACCCGCGCAATGCGGGCAAGTCCAAGTTCGGCATCGGCCGTATCCCGGTCGGTGTCATGGACATGCTCTCGGTCTGGTTCGAGCTGCGCTTCGGTCGCAAACCGTTGCTGTTCTTCGGCATGATCGGCGCCGCACTGTTTGCCGTTGGTGTGCTGACCGGCCTCGTCGCGATCGGCATCCGCATCTTTGCCGGCGTCGGCTTCCGCCCGATGCTGAATCTGATCGAGACCTGTGTCATCGTCGGCTCGGTGTTGTTCGTCGGCGGATTCGTCGGTGAGATGATCGCGGTGCAACGGGCGGAACTGCGCGAAATCCGTCGCGAGCTGGACGAGAGGCGCATCACCGACGCGTCGTGACGGTCCGCCGCGTCCTGTTCGTCACGCACAATTTTCCTCGGGTCAGCGGCGACGCGGCGGGCGGCTTCCTGCTCGATCTCGCCCGCGCACTGGCGACCGTCGACGTGACGGTGGAAGTCATCGCGCCGCACGCGAAAGGCCTCAGCGAACGCGATGTGGTCGAGGGGATTCACGTGCATCGGGTGCGCTACGGTGACGATGCGGATGAAACGCTCGCCTACACCGGCACGATGGCCGAACAGGTGAAGGCGTCGGCACGCGGCAAACGCGCGATGCTGCGCCTGATCGGTGCGATGCGTCGCGCAACGCGCCTGCGACTCGCCAGTGGCGACATCGACATTGTGCACGCGCACTGGTGGTTTCCTGCGGCGCTCGCCATCGGTCGCACTGCGATGCGTGCACGCGTGCCGATGGTCGTGACATCGCATGGCAGCGATGCGCGCATGGCCACCGGCATGACAGCGTCACTCGCGGCCTTCGCACTCGGTCGTGCGACCGCCGTGACCACCGTCAGTCAGTGGCTCGCACAACGACTGCGGCCGCTCACGCCGGCGCCGATCACTGTCGCGCCGATGCCCGCCAACGTGACCACGTTCACCGCGCAGGCGGCCATCCGCGCCATACCTCCACGCCTGTTGTTCGTCGGCCGGTTGAACGCGCAGAAGAATCCCATCGTGCTGCTGCGCGCGCTCAGTGAACTGCCCGAGAAGGTCCACCTCGACATCGTCGGCGACGGACCGGACGCGGGCACTTTGCACGCACTCAGCGCCCAGCTCGGTATTGCGCACCGCGTCGCATGGCATGGCCAGCAACCGCGCGACGCCATGCCGGCGTGGTATGCGCAGGCCAGCTGCACGCTGGTGCCATCGCTCGAAGAAGGCTTCGGCATGGTCGCAGCCGAGTCACTGCTGTGCGAAACGCCGGTGATCGCGACACGCTCCGGCGGCTTGCCGGACATCGTGCGCCATGGCGAGAGCGGTACGCTGCTCTCCGCGATCGACGATGTCGGCGCGTGGCACAATGCGATTGCCGCCATCATCGGAGACGACGCGCACCGCGCGGCGATGGGTGTGGCCGGCCGTGCCGACATGATGACACTCGTGTCACCGGACGCAGTGGCCGAGCGCTATCGGGATGTGTATGAACTGGCCCGACGCGGGATCGTGCGTGCGCGCTGACGTCAGGACCGCGATCCGCGTCGCGGTGCTGATCCTGATTGCGTACATCGTGTATCGCGTGTTGTCGAAAAGCTGGGACGACATCAAGGTCAGCGCCACGGCGCTGCGTCCATCATGGTCCGGGCTCCTGCTGGCGAGCGTCTGTATCTGCGCCGGCTACGCCGTGTTGATCACCGCATGGCGATTGTTGCTTCGCACATGGCGCAGTCCACTCGGCATTTTCGACGCGTCGCGTATCTGGTTCGTCTCGAGTCTCGGCAAGTACGTCCCGGGCAAGATCTGGGCGATCGGTGCGATGGCGATTCTCGCGAAGGAGGCCGGCGCGTCACCCGTCGCCGCGACCGGTTCGTCGATCATCATGCAGCTCGTCAACCTTGCGGCCGGATTCGCCGTCGTGTCACTGGTCGGGGCAGGGGATCTGCTCGCGCCATACCCGCTGCTGCGTTTTGCGAGCTGGATCACGCTGGCCGCGACCGTCGTCGGGCTGATGTACGGACCGCAATTACTCGTCTGGGCCGTGCGCGCGGGGACGCGGCTCGTCGGGCGACCGATGCCGGACATGCCCGTGATCACGCGATCGATCTTGCTGCAGGTGTTTGCCGCCAACGTCGTGGCCTGGATCGCGTATGGCATCGGATTCGGGATCTTCTGGTCCGCGCTTCTTGGCCGCGGTGGTGGCATCTCGCTGGCTGCGCTGGCAGTTTACACGGCGTCATATCTCGTGGGGTATATGGTCCTCCCGGCGCCGGGCGGTATTGGTGCCCGTGAGACGGCCATGATCGGCCTCCTTGTTTCGCTGCGACTTGCCCCCCCCGCCGACGCCGCATTGCTGGCGACGACCTCTCGCATCTGGCTGACCGTTCTCGAAATTCTGCCGGGGCTCGTGTTCCTGCCCGGTACATCATTGCGTCGCCGCACCTCTTCGTCGCCACCCGATGGCCCCGTTGCCTGAGATGAACCAGAAAGACAACACGCACGACACGATCGAACCTCGACGCGCGTGGCTGCTCGCGTTGCTGACATGTGTGGTGGCGACGATGCTGCTCGCGTATCCGGCACTGAGCGGCCAGTTCCTCGTCAACATCTACAGCGACCAGTACATCGCCGGCTATTCGTTCCGCGAATTCGGTGCGCAGGTGTTGCGTGCGACTGGCGGATTTGCGCTCTGGAATCCGTATCTGTTCGGCGGCGTGCCGTACGTGGGCGCCATGCATGGCGACATTTTCTATCCGACGGCATTCCTGCGACTGGCGATACCCACCGATGCGGCCATGACGTGGGGCATGATTCTCCACTACATGCTCGGCGGCTTCGCGAGCTATCTGTTCCTGCGCGCAGTCGGCCTGAAGTTTTTCGGCGCGCTCGTCGGTGCGGTGGCCTACATGCTGAGCGGGTGGAACGCGTCGTACGTCAATCCCGGCCATGACGGCAAGATTTTCGTCGGGGCAATGCTGCCATTGGCGATGCTCTGCCTGGTGCGCGGTATTCGCGACGGGAAGAACGCGGCGTGGGGCGGGCTCGCGATCATTGTCGGCCTTGGCATGCTCAGTCCGCACCCGCAGCTGATGAGTTACATGCTGATGGGTTGCGGCATTTTTGCGTTGTATGTCGCGTTCGGACTTGGGGTTGCGAGCCCGGCGCGTCCGGTCGCGATCCGGCGACTGGCGTTCGCCCTCGGTGCGATCGTCCTTGGCTTCGCGATCAGCGCGATACAGTACCTGCCGGTGATGGAGTACACGCCGTTTTCGCCGCGCGCCGGCGGCCGCGACTATGCCTTTGCGACGTCGTACTCGTTCCCACCCGTGGAGCTGATCAACACGCTCATTCCGCAGTTCACGGGCATGCTCGACCACTACTGGGGCCCGAACCGCATCCACCATCACAGCGAGTACATCGGCGCCGCGGTGTGGCTGCTCGCGATCGCGGCATTCCGCTCGAAAGTGCGGACGCGCGACACGCTGTTCTGGGGCGGCTTCGTGGTGCTGTTCACGCTCTGGGCGCTGGGCGGCAGCACGCCGTTCTATCAACTGATCTACGCGATCGTACCGGGCTCAAAGTTTTTCCGCGCACCCAGCACGGTCTTCTTCATGGCAACGTTTGCGATGGCGGTGCTGGCGGGGTTCGGCGCACAGGGCGTGATCGACAAGGCACCGTCGCGACGCTTCTTGATTGCGGCGGGGGTCAGCATAGGCGTCGTACTGCTGATGGGCGTGACCGGGATGCTGACCGGGCTGGCCGGCGCGTTCGCAGCGCCCGAGGTCTCGGAGTTTGTCACGCGAAACGCGGGCGACCTGCTCACCGGCACCGTCCGGGCGATGGTGTTCGCGGGGCTCGTGCTGTTGGTCGTGATTTTTCGTGGCCAGGGCAAACTCACGCCGATGGTCGCCGGATGGTCGCTCGTCGCACTCGTCACATTCGATCTCGTGAGCGTGATGCGGGCGTACTGGACGTTTTCGCCGCCGGCAAAGATCTCCTTCGCGACCGATCCCGCGATCGAGTACATCAAAAAGGCCACCGCCACCGAACCGGGTCGCGTCATCGACCTCGCCATCGAGCGCAGTGGTCCCCCACGCGATCCCGAACTCGGCTATAGCGGCCTGATGGCCCATGGCATCCGGCAGGCGAAGGGATACCACGGCAACGAACTCAGCCGGTACGATGATCTGATCGGCCACGAAGAAGAAGGCTACCCGAACCTCGCGAACCCGAACTTCTGGGCGCTCTCGAACTCCCGGTTCTTCCTGACCGATGCTGCGAAGTTTCCGCTCGAAGGCACGAAACTCGTGGCCGGTCCCGTGCGTGATGCACATGGTGCCACCGTCTACGTCTACGAACTGCCTGGCGACAACCGCGCGGCGTGGGTCGCGCCCGCCATCATCAAGGCTGCCGATAGCGTGACGCTCGCCACCGTGCTCGATCCCCGTTTCCCGGTGCATTCCGTCGCCATCTTCAACGACAGTGCCGACGTAAAGGCAGTGCAGCTCTCTTCGCCGCCTGCGCCGATCGATTTGCCGGTCGCCGTCACGAAGTACGATCCGGGCGCGATCTCGCTGACGCTTGGTGCGCCTGCGCCCGCTGGCTCTGCGCTGATCGTGTCCGAGAACTTCTACCCGGGCTGGGTCGCGACTGTGGACGGCAAACCGGTCACCGCATCGCGGGCGATGTATTCGCTG
>JANLPZ010000065.1:0-1570 GCA_031367535.1 Gemmatimonadaceae bacterium | reverse complement strand
GCGATCGAGCGCCGCGGATCTTCGAGGCGATGTGCCGCACGCACGAGGTTGGCGAGATCGAGGTACCGTTTCAACGGCGGCAGTCCGGCGCGCTGAAAGCGGCTCATCAGTGTGCCCGGGTGCACCGACACACGCGCCGCGGCCTTCCGCACACTGTGCAACGTGGGCATTGCGGTGAAGAACAGTTCGAACAATTCGAGGCAGTCGTCACCGGCTGCCAGCAACTTCTGCCGCAGATCCGCGATCGCGGAATCGATTGTGAACGAGCCGCGATCGGCGGTCGCCACCGTTTCGCGCAATAGGTGCCACCCGGTGGATTCGCGCGCATCGATGACGATGCGCATGCCACTGCGGCCGAGCGAGAGCAAGGATTGCGGGTGCACGCGTTCGGCATTCGTGACAAGTCCCATCATCGGCACGCGCGGATGCTCGCGCAGGATGGCCGCCATCCGAATCGCGTCACGCGGTGAACAGCAGGCGAGTGACACGAGCACCGCGGTGGCAGAGTGTTCTCGCAAATCACGTCGTACTTCGTCGAGTGAGGAGCGGTGCACCGCGCGATACAGCCCTTCCCCCGCGGCGTCGACGGCACTGCGTTCAGCCGGCGTAAGAATTGTGGTGACCGGCACCGGTGGCGCTGGCGCCGGTTCACGCACGGCGGGGTACTGAGACGGATGGACGGACATTGCGGAGACACCTCGCGCTGGAGACGACGCTAACGTCGTGACGTCCGTCATTGCGAGGTCATGGAGCAGCGCGCGCGGTGGTACCAAAGGTGCCGGAGACATCACCGCGCGCTGTCACCGGTGCGGCGGTCGCTGTACGTTCCGGGTGGTGATGTGCGTCGGCCGGATGATCGCGAGACGGGTCCCGCAAGGGATGTCTGCTCGAGGAAAGTCCGGGCTCCGAAGGGTGGGCTGCCAGGTAACGCCTGGGCACGACGCAGTGGCTGGATCGCTGCGGCGTGACGGAAAGTGCCACAGAAAATACACCGCCGACGGCCGGCGTTCGCGTCGGATCGGGCAAGGGTGAAAAGGTGCGGTAAGAGCGCACCGCGTCACCGGTAACGGGGACGGCAGGGTAAACCCCAGCTGGAGCAAGGCCAAATAAGCGGCGAGGAACGGCCCGTTCTGACAAAGACGCCGCGGGTAGGCTGCTGGAGCGTGCAGGCGACTGTACGCCGAGAGGAATGATCATCCATCACGTTCGCGTGATGACAAAACCCGGCTTACAGGCCGGCGCATATCACCACCCGCACCACACGGCATTTCGTGTTCGTTCTTCGCATTCCAGGTTGTGCTGTCGCAGGTGCACGCGCGCTGCATGTGTGTGCACTGCTCGCGGCATCTGCTGTCACTCTGTCCGCGCAGCAGCAACCGGACACACGCTACCGCGTCACGTCGACGTCCGTCGTCTCGCTCGATCGTTCGCCGCAGCCGGCGCTGGTCGACACACTCGTGACGACGTCACTGCTGTCGATCGCCGTCTCGTCATCGACAGATGTCATTGCGACGCTGTCGCTCGATTCGCTGACGGTGACGTCGACGGGCATGATCCGTCGCGCACCCGA
>JANLPZ010000056.1:0-30165 GCA_031367535.1 Gemmatimonadaceae bacterium | reverse complement strand
TGTCGTGCGAGCCGAAGTCCTCGAGCTGGTAGCGTCCGACCTTCTTCATGTTCATCGGGTCGGTGGCGTCGACGATGTGCACGTAGCCACCCGACGTCTGCGCGACGCCGCCGGACTGGCCGAGCGTCGGGCCGTAGTTGGTGCCTTCCCAGACGCGGCCGGCGCGGTTCATCTCCTCGTCACCGATGAACAGATACGTCTTGCCGGTGCTCTGCTGAAAGTACGGATAGATCTCGTGACCTGAGTTGATCGGGAACACGCTGATCAGCTTCGGATGTTCGATGCTGCCGCCGTACTTGCCGTTGCCCACGTCCACCAGCACCGTGCCGGCGCCACCCTGCGCCGAATATGCAATGCCATCACGCACCCACAGATCGTGGATTCGGGCGCCCGGGTGCTTGTACTCGCTCACGTAGCGCGGCTTGGTGATGTCCTTCACATCGATGATCACGTATTTCTCGCCGCCGCTGATCGCGAACAGGTAGTCGTTCGTTGCGAACGCGTTATGCACGCCACCCGTCAGCTGTTCGTTGAACGTCGACGCAATCTTCGGATGCGCCGGTACCGCGAGGTCCAGAATCACGACGCCGTTCACGCGATTCGAAGCTCCTTCGCGCGTGATCACGCCATAGCGGCCATCAGGGCTCACCGTCACGTCGTTGATCGTGCGGGCATCGACGTGAATCGAGTCCGTCTTCACGATGTTGTTCATGTCCGTGATGTCAAACACCAACGCGTAGCCGTCGCCGCCCCACGTGCCGACCAGGCAGTAGTCGCGACCGTCTTTGCCCGTCCACGGCCAGAGATCCGAGGTCGCCGTCGTGTTCACGATACCGCGACCGGTGATCGTCATCTTCCGGCGCGCTTCACGCGGCTTCACATCGATCACCGTGCGTGCGATCGCTGTACCCGACTGCGCGACGAGTGTGAAATGGCCCGGGGCGTTCGCGGCAAACAGCGGCGTGCCGTCCGGTGCACGATCAATGATACCAGGCCCGCCTGGTGCGGCCGTCGTGTCGTCCGGGGTGTAGATGTAGCTCCAGTCGACTTTCGCGTCCGGCACCGCGTCACCATTCGCGCGACGCGCCACGGCCAGCAGATGCACCACATCGCCGGTGTTCACCGACGTTTCCTTTATGTTTGTCTCGATGCGCGCGACAGGGCTCGACGCCACCACGTACTTCGTCTGCGCGGTCACGCCTTCGGACTCGGCCGAAATCGTCACGGCGCCCGGCTTGATTGCAGTCACGTTGCCGTAGCGATCGATCGTTGCGACAGTCGGATCACTGCTGCGCCACGTGGCGGCGAGACCCGGTCGGACCGAACCGTCGGCGTGTGAGCCCTTCACCGAATGTGCGAGCATCGTGCCGGTGTAGAGTCGGCCCGAACCCGCGACAATCTCGAGCTTCGACAACGCCGGCCACGAAATCGTGACGGGGATGTTCAGCGTCACGGATGCGATCCCGCGTCCCGTGAACGACGTCGCGACCACCGTGAACGATCCCGCGCGCAGCGCCGTCAGTCGGCCGTCGGCGTAACGCACCGCTTCACGTGGCCCGCCGACGCGCAGCGGCGCGTCCGCCACCACTCTGCCCGCCGAATCATAGGCCGTGACTTTCAGCGCGGCGCTCTCGCCCGCTTTCAACGTCAGGCGGGCCGGCTCCGCCACCAGCCTCGTCACGCCGACGGTGTACTGGGCGTGAAGGGCCGGCGACGTCGCCATCGTCAGCGCAACGGCTGCGGTGGCAAGGCGGATGCAACGCACTACGTTCATGACACGTACTCCCCGAAACGGGTGGAGTGCTGCGAATACCACGGGTGCCCTGCTGTGTCGTACTGACGGCACATCGAGCGATGATCATGTCCAACGTCACTACGCCTCGCAAGCCATATCTGCTGCGGGTCTGCACACCCTTCAGCGTGTTGCTGCTCTCGGCCAGCGTGACGCTCGGCCATGCGCAACGCCCTGCGTCGCGTCCACCACGTCCCGCGCCGGCAACGGCCAGCACGAAACCGGTGAGCGCCGCACCAACGGCCACCTACTGGGTGTACGTCGGCGCCGAGTCGGCTGATCGCATTCATCGCATCCGATTCGGACCCGCTGGCACGGTGGTCGAGAAGACCATCGGCATCGGCGAGCTGGCGGCGGAGATGGAAGGACCGCACGGGCTGCAGATCAGTCCTGACGGCAAGTACCTCTACATGACCACCGGTCACGGCACGCCAGACGGGAAGCTCTGGAAATACGAACTCGGCCCCGACACACTCGTCGGCCCAGGCATCTATCTCGGCAAGTTTCCGGCGAGCCTCGATGTGTCACCGGATGGTCTCTACACCTTCTCGGCGAACTTCAACCTGCACGGCGAAATGGTGCCGAGCACGATCAGCGTCGTGTACACACCGACGATGACGGAGGTGGCACAGGTCGAGACGTGCACGATGCCACACGGCAGCCGCATCGAACCCGGTGGCACGATGCAGTATTCGGGCTGTATGATGGATGATCAGCTTGTCGAGATCGACACGCGTACGTTTGCCGTTGCGAGGCGATTCTCACTCGCGAAGGGCAAGGAAGGCCCGATCGCGAACGTGATGGCGATGGCCGGGCACGACATGCACGCCATGACACCGGCCGCACCCGCAACAGGCTCGTCACCCGCCCCGATGGCCGGTATGCAGATGGATGCCAGTCAGGGGCACGGCGTGTCGATGAGCGCGTCCTGTTCGCCGACCTGGGCGCAGCCGTCAGCGGAAGGCAAAGTCGTATTTGTCGCGTGCAACAAGGCGGACGAGATCATCGAGGTCGATCGTTCGACGTGGGCGATCACTCGTCGCATCAAGACCGGCCGTGGCCCATACAATCTTGCGGTCACACCGGATGGCAGGTTGATGGTCGCCACGCTCAAGCAGAGCGCCGGCATCGAGATCTACGATCTGGCGACGGGGCTGAGCGTCGCGAAGCTGTCGACGTCCACGACCGTCGCACACGGCGTCGCGATCAGTTCCGACTCGCGCTACGCATTCATCAGCAGCGAAGGCGTCGGCGCACAGCCGGGTAAGGTAGATGTCGTCGATCTGCGCACGTACACGAAAGTCGGCACGGTTGACGTGGCGCAGCAGGCGAGCGGTATCACGTTCTGGAAGGTGGAAGGGAAGTAGGCGGCAACTGGCTGGTGACGATGGGCACCCAGGTCAGCCAGGCTTCTTGTCCATGTCCTCCTCGGTCCAGCCGGCCTTCTTGAGCACGTCCTCGGTGACGCCGATCAATTCCATCTCATCGAGAAATGTCTCCTGCAGGTCGACGGCGTAGTGGAAGTGCCACCACTCCTGCTTCTTCGGCGTCGATTCCCATCCGGCTTGTGATGGAATGCGATCGAAGCCGTGTGAACTCAGTTCGTCGGTGAGATCCATGTAGTATCCCGCCGGCATGTTCCGCAGTCCTTCGTTGTGATAGAGCTCGTAGTACTTCTTGCTCTTCGCCTCGACCTTGGTGCCTTGCGAGCCATCCTGCTGCTCGGTCTTGCAGAGCAGACGCCAGAACGTCTCGGAGCCGACGTCCTCCTTGATGGTCCACCAGATCTGGCCCTTGCCGCCCGCTGGATCCATGCTCAGGTCAATCGCCCGGCCCGTGTAATGCAGGCTGCGCTTGCTGTTGCCGCCGGTGTGCTTGAATCCGTTCTTGGCATGGCGGATCGTATCGGAGTATTTGTGCTTGGTTCCGGCAGCCGGCAGCAGCGTCCCGCCCTTCTTCTTCACGTCGTCGATCGCCGTTTGCCAGAGTTTCGCCACGTCGTTGCGCAGCATGCCGCCGTCAATATCGACGAGTGAGTACACACCGACCGGCAGCCGCTGCTTCTTCGTCACCCAGCTCTGTATCTCCCGCCCCGTGCTGGCGTCACAGATGCCGGTGACCGTGCCGACCCACGGCACGCCGTCCATCCTGATGTTGTTGGCGAAACGAAACGAACGCTTCGCATGTCGCTGAAACCGTCGGATCGCGCGATCCATGCCCGGCCCGAAGTTGCCATCGTCGGCGCCGGCCTTGAGATAGCCAAGCGTGATCAGATCCCGTTGAACGGCGGTGACGTATTTGTTCGGGATGTTGGCAATTTTCTTCGACTTCGCGGCATACGTGTCGTCGAAGCTGCCGACGATCAATCGCAGCGTGGAGTCATTCCAGTATTCCGCAGGCTTCGCAGAAAACGGTGCCGGGGCGGCTGGAAATGTCATTGGAGAAATCTCCTGGGTGGAGCAGGCTTCTGCCGCGGGACTTGCCGATCATCGGCGCGCGAGCGGCTGCCTCATCAGTATGGCTCGGGCGGACCGAAAGCAATGTCGATGGCCCCCGGCTCATGGGGTCGGCTCATGGGGTCCGTCCCCATCCCCCTACCGAGTCCAGCATCTCCTGCAGCCGTTCGACCACGTGTGACAGCGGCACGGCCGCCGTTTCCTTCGAGCCGAATTCACGCGCCCACGCCACAAAATGATGCGGCGTCACCGGGCGCCACCGCCTCGGATCCGTCGGTCCCGCGATGGTCAGAATCGGCAATCCGGTCGTCGCAATCAAATGTCCGATGCCGCCTTCCGCCGTCACCGCCGCTACGGCACGCTGCGCCAGCGCCACGAACAACCACGGCAGCTGTTCGCGACTCTTGGCCGTCGCCTGATCAACGATCAACGCGTCTGCCACCTCGCGACTGATCCAGGTGCGCTCGCTCTCTTCCTGCACGCCGATCAGAAACACCGGCCGCATGCCCTTTGACGCGATGCGGCGCGCGAGGCCGACCCAATTGTCGGCGGGCCAGAACTTGTTGCTCTGCGGATTGCCGCACGCCAGCAGCACATACCGCGTGCCGTCAGGAATCAGCGTGGCCGCGCGTGACACCGCATCAGCCGGCGGCGTCAGATGGTACTCGAATGGCAGCGTACGCCCGACTGCCAGTTCGACCACGCGGTGGTAGCAGGACACGTTCGAGTCCGGCCTGACTTCGAGACCCTGCGGCACGCCGCGTCGCAGCATGAAACCCGCCACGTTCGCGACATAGGTCACTGGCAATCGCGATGCTGCCAGAAAACTGTTCCATGCGTTCAGGTTTGCGCGAAACTCGAGCACCATCGTCAGGTGCTCGATCGATGAAATCGCGCCTCGAATCCCCGAGACGGATCCACCGATCGACTGATTGATCCGGATCTCGTCGAGCACTTCATGTCGCGCGTACGACAGCGCTGAGTTCCACGCGGTGTCGTGTTTGTACAGCGCGACGATGCGATGCTCTGGCAGCGCCGTCCGCAGCGCGCGGAATGCCGGGACGTGTGTGATCGCGTCGCCGAGCAGTTCGTTCTTCATCAGGATCGCGACGGCGGGCGAGGCGGGATTCGGCACGCCGAAAGTGTAGTCGATTGGCGATCGTCTTGGCATTCGGTCAGGGATTTCGGCCGCCGGCGCAGCGAGGCGCATGTCACGCGACGGGCTCACGCCACGGCATGATCACGCGATGCTGACATTGACGCCGATCCGATCACACTGCCACTCGACTCATCCGCCCCTGTCGCAGAGAATTGTCGCCCGCATTGAAATGATGAGGCTCGCAGCGATCTGCATCGCTATCGTGGAGGGGGCGTTCGCACTACCGGCCCATGCAAAACCGCCTCTCTCCAGCCGCCGAGCGTATCGTATGGGCTTGTCTGTGCACAAGCGTAAGTACACGGTCGATGATCTCGACGCGATGCCAGAGGAGAGGAATCGATACGAGATTGTCGACGGCGAGTTGTTCATGACGCCGCCGCCATCATATGAGCATCAACGAACACAGATGCGGCTGATCGCACGACTGCTGCCATTTGTCGATTCGGTCGGCCTCGAGCTCTTCGCTGCTCCGACTGCTGTGCGCGTTTCGCACATCACGCAAGTTGAGCCGGATCTTATCGTGATACCTCAACTCACGTTGTCAGAATCGACAACTCCATGCGTGACCATGTCCCGGTCGATGTTGGTCGTGGAGATAGTGTCGCCAAGTACTCGTAGGGTGGATCGCGATCGCAAGCGGCGCCTGTACCTGGCGGAAGGCGTTCGCGAATACTGGATCGTGGATTGGAAGAAGCGCGTGGTCGAAGTCTGGGCCGCGGATTCCATGGCACAGCGCCTTGCGGCTGACGTGCTGGTGTGGCAACCACGAGCCAGTGGTGAGCCGCTGTCAATCGCGCTCAGGATCCTCTTTGACGAAGTCCAGGCGTAAACCCCAGACCGGCGCGCAGCCGATGGAATTCCATGCGCTGCGCGCCGACCCGTACGATCATCCATCCTTGTACGGATCGAACTCGTTGTCACCCGCCATCACCACGATCAGCGGGCGTAACACATGCAACACATCCACCGTCCCGCGCTGGGCCGCGAGCACATCCGGCAGCCGACGGTACACGTGCGGACTCTCGTCCACACCACCACCGCGCAGCACCACGCCCTTCTCGCGCACCCAGTCACGCATCATGTCCGGCGAGACATCACCGCGTGTCAGCTGACGACCCGTGCGCCGATTGCGCTTGCCCGCGGCCTGTGTGCGCGACATGACCCGCCCCGCACCGTGCACGGTGGAGTACAACGCCGACTCCTGCATCGTGACGACGTCCGGCGACGCCATCTCACTCGGCAGACCCTGCACGATCTCCGCGTCGTCGCCCATCGATCCACCGATGAACCCCTTCTGACCGGGGAACGCCGGCGTCGCACCCTTCCGGATCACCACGACTTCCTCGCCGTGATGCGTTTCCTTCCACGCAAAGTTGTGATGGTTGTGCACCAGTTCAAGCTCTTCACCGCCGAGCAGCGCCACCACTTTGCGCGCCACCCATTCGCGCCCCGCATACGCGTACGCGCCGGCGAGATTCATCAAGTGCCAGTAGTCATGCCCGATCGGATCGGACAGATCGAGCAGCACTTCGGTTTCGGGAACACGCTCGCCCCACGCCTTGCCCTGACCGAGTGCCAGGAAGTTCGACGCCACCGTGTGCCCGAACCCGCGCGATCCGAAATGCACACCGACCCACTGCGCGCCCATCTCGTCGACGAACACGTCCACGGAGTGGTTCCCGCTTCCCACCGTCCCGAGCTGTGCGCGTGCCTTGTCGTGCAGCGCGGAACGGTGCTGCGCAGGTACCGCGTCCCACGCCGAGTCGTTGAACAGGTCATGATTCACCGGCGCGTCATCCGCGCGGTTCTTGCGCCCGATACCGAAACTGACCATCGCCGCGATCTCGTCGGCCAGTGTCGTCAGCGTCGCATGGATCGACGGTGTGTCGGCACCCAGTGACGCACGTGTGAGGTTCGTGCGGATCGCCGCGTTTCCGCACGCAATGTCGAACCCGACACCGACCACTGAGATCTGATTGTGATATGCAGCCACACCACCGATCGGCATCACGTATCCCACGTGACCGTCGGCAATCAGTGCTGCGTGGACCGCGTGCGCACGGATGTGTTCGAACTGAATGAGCGTCTTCTCTTCGTGCTGTCCGAAGATTGTCATGGTGCACCTGCTCTCAACTCTGCTGGAATGTCATCGAGCCGGTGCGTGCGCGGCTGTGCACGCACCGGGGGAATTGTGGTCGGCGGGCTGCTAGTCCGCCTCCCATTTGTTCTCTTCCTGGTCGAGCGCCTTTGTGAATCGCCGCCCCTGTTCTCGCTGTGCGAACGTGGACTGCACGATGCTTTCCACCTGCGCCGATCGCACGCGAACGTGTGAGCCGATGTAGGAGCGGAACTCGAGCCACCTCGGTGGGAACCACTCGTCGAGGCGCTTACGGAGGTGGCGTGCCACCTCGTGTGTGACGAAGACGCGGCCGAATTCGCCCGTGACAACGAAAAATTCTTCGTTGGACGGGACCTCGGCACGTTCGTCGAGAAAGTGCTGAATCCGGTTCATAAAGTGAGTACATGCCAAATGGCGTGTGCAATTCGTGAAGGAAAAGCCGGGGAACGGGCCGGCGGGATTTACACCCGCATCTTCAGTATCGTGCTCCGTGGGATCCACCCTTCTCAGGCATGTGGACTTCCCGCAGCGATACCGTCGCTCTGTTATTGCCATTGAGCTACGAATCCCGCCGACGTGCGGCCAGACACCCATACACGTCGAGTGAACTGTTCTTTCGAGAGTTGTCCACCCCCGGAGCGAGGTGGGGGATACACCGCGAGCGCTCCGGAGGCGAGCAAGTTGGTTGTGATCCCGACGCACCAGAACAGCGGAAGTGATCGGGCAGGGGAGTCGCGTGATTCTCTGCACGGGCTTCACGTTCTGGTGGTCGGTCTCGGCGTGTGAAACACAAAACGCCCCGCCTGGCACAGTGCGCAGGCGGGGCGTGAGACGCTCCTTCTTCAGCGGGCGATGTGCACTACGAGCTGCGCACTCCCAGACTGAAGCCTGCGTGGTTCTGGCGATCGATCGGCTGTGAGCCGACGCCGTCAAAACCGGTACCAGTGATATCCGATCGGAGTGCGCTCCAATTCCTGCGCGCACGCGGCGTCAGCGCGCGTCGGCATGAGCCGGCGCGGGGGGCGATCGCATTGCGGTAGGTGAGTGCAGTCATGGAGAACTCGCGGAACGTGATGGACGAAAACAGAGGGTGGGAAACGACAAATCGCGCCACCGATTGTTCGACGCAACGGATGAAAATTCCGTTGGGTGTGAGATGCAAATATCCGCGCGGATGCAACGGAAAGAGCAACTCGTGAACGATCGGGACGCGACTCCCAGAGCCGCTACGCTATTTAGTTCTGAAGTGCTTGTCAAGGGGCCACACCGGTGTGGGCTGCTGAGCCAGCGCATTCGGCGCAGCGACGACTACGTCGTGTGTCGCCGCGACGAAAGCCACCCACCCACAATTGCACATGGCGCCATCAGCGCCAGCGCCGCCACCTGCGACCAGACCGCACCGCGCTGATCGAGCGTCTGTACGAGAGACGCCGTGGCACCGAGCGCGAGCAGCAGCGCTGTTGCGAGTGCATGCGCGATCGGTCGGCGACCGGCAATCGCGCTGGCTACGAATCCACCGATCCCAGCAAACACCATTCCGCCAAGCGTGCTCAATGCCATGAACGAGAATGCCGCCGGCGCGTGCGGGTCCTGGCCCGTGATGCGAAAGAGCGCGAACGACGGGGCAGCGAAGGTCAAATAACCGACGACCACTGCGGCGCTTGAACGGAGCAGAGCGATCATGCGAGGCAAGAGTAGGCGCTGATGTGATTCCCGGATATGGCCGCGCCGCGTTGGGCGACCGGCACCGAGCTGGTTCGGCCGCATGTCTGCCTGTTCCGGACGCTTCAGGCGGCGAAACGTCACGACCCATGAAAGGAGATTGGACTTCTCTAATGCTGAGAGGTGACGTCCCGGCGCGACCTGTGCACTCGCCTTAAAATTCCGGTGATCAGATGCGAGACTTCGAGGAGAAGTGCGCGTCTGTAGATCGCGGCCCGGAAGCTCCGGAGCCGATCGTGCATGACTGGCAGACTCTTTGAGCGATGATGGACTCCACACAGCCGTCGACAGACACCGTCCGCCCCCGGATTCGCCTCGTTCGCCGCGGAATCCTTGTCGCGGCAATTCCCGCACTGGCGGGCTGCCTCGCATTCGAAAAGAGCACCAGCCCTGACGGGTCGATCGGCGGCGATACGACCGCGCCGACCGTGATCGCGATCACGCCGGGTGATTCTTCAAGGGACGTGTCGATCTCAGCGACGCCAGCGGTGACGTTTTCCGAGCGGATGCAGAACGCCTCCCTGACGACGTCCAGCTTCTCGCTCAGGACCACTGTCGGCAATGCAGCGGTCGCTGGTACGGTCAGAGTCGTCAGCAACACCGCGACGTTCACGCCCGCCTCGCCGCTCACGGTGAGCACGAAGTACACGGCGACCATCACGACCGCGGCCAGAGACGCTGCGGGCAACGCACTTGCAGCGGGTGGGAGCTGGACCTTCACGACCGAGGCGTCGCCCGTCACGAGTCTTGTCGTCTCCCCGACACCGGTGACAATCGCCACTGGTGGAACGCAGCAGTTCGGCGTGACAGGCCGCCGCGCAACCGATCCCACGGCGCCCGTCGCGGTGGACGTCGTCTGGACGGCGACTGGCGGCACGATCTCGCCCGCCGGTCTGTACACGGCCGGGTCGGCAGCCGGTTCGACGTTCACGGTGACAGCCACGCTCGTCGGAAATCCTGCCGTCACCGGCCAGGCGAACGTGACGCTTGTCACAGTCACGCCGCCGCCGACGGGAACCGGTGTATGGCTCAATGTCACGCCAAGCAATGTCGACCTCACCAACCAGTTCAGCTGCGGCAACTTTGGCGCGCAGACCGTGGCCGTCGATCCGAACAAGAAGTCTGACGTCTACACGCAGTTCAGCTGTCAGGGCATCTGGAAATCGGTTGACCAGGGGCGCACGTGGACGGGTCCGATCAATACCGGGACGAACGGCGCGGTGGTGAAGGATTGCTCCGGCGGCATCAGCATCGCGGGCAACGGTGTCGGCAATCCTCCCACGCTGTTCTTGTCATGCATCCGAGGGGCCGCGCTGGGCTTCTGGCGCTCGCTCGACGGCGGGGTGAACTGGACCAAGTTCAACATCGGACCTGATGCGCCGGGCCGACAGGACGTGTTTCCACCGGCTGTTGACCCGTACGATCCGCGACATCTGGTCATGGCTGGCCACGAACACGACTTGCTGGTGCAGAGTGTTGATGGTGGCCAGACCTGGACGAGCATTCCGCTGAATCCCGGTATGCTGAACAGCAGCAGAACGCCGTCGATCAATTTCATCAATACCGGTACCGCGTCCACGACTCGCACCACGTTCCTCTGGATCGGTGAGGCTGCGGGCGGTGTGTACGGCACCTGGCGTACCACGAACAGCGGCACGACCTGGGTTCAGGTCGACAAGCACGAGGTGATTTCTGGTGTGAACCCGATCTATCAGCCGGATGCGAGCGGTGCGGTGTACATGGCCGGCGCCAACTCAGTGCTCGGCGCCGGCGTACTGCGCAGCGCGGATTATGGTGTGACCTGGTCCCATGTCGGTCCGACCGGCAACGAGAGTGTCGTGTTCGGCTCCCCGAAGAACATCTTCGCGATGTACGGTTTTGCCAGCGGACTGGGTGAATCCGGCGGACCGTTCTTCCAGACGGCGCTGTATCCTGGGACGGGCACCTGGACGACGCCGGCGACTCCGGCACCAATGCGGATGGGTGCGGCGCAGGTGGCGGCGGCGTCCGATGGAAGTCGGACCTATCTGGTCAGTGCGAATTATGGGTCGGGGATTTGGTTGTATATCGATCCGTGATCTGAGATTGGTGAGATGAAGGGGCAATCGCCCGCGTCAGGAATTGATTGATGCGGGCGATTGTGCGTTTGGGCTGGAGCGCCGTCATTCCGGATTCGGAACGTCGACGCGGCGCAAGCGGGTCGCGTTCGCTCACGACGGCTGTTGTGCATTTCATGGCGTCTCGTTTCGAAAGTGACTCGAATCCGGCAGCGACAATCTGACTACCGTAGATGCCTGATTTCTAACGGTTCGTTTCAAGGGGAAGCATGCGGGAGCGCTTCGGCTCGAATGATTCAGAGCTCACCATGACGATTCACGCGCAATAGTTACGCTGAAGCCAAACGCCCGAAACGCCCGCCAACAGTCAACCTGTCAGCGGGCGTTCGTGTCGTCCAGACCTCAATTCCTTCCTACTTCTTCTTCACAGACCCCGCCGCACCCTTCCCAGCCGTATCCGCTGCCGCCGCCCCACCCAACGGCACCGCCGTCATCGAACTATCCAACCCCGGCAAGAACGACCCCGGCGCCGGTGTCGTCCCCAGAATCCCAGCCTCCCCACCAAACCAGTTCAACGTGCGGCTTGCGATCGCAATCTTCTTGCTCGTCTCCGCCACCTGCGCCGCCTCGGCATTCCGCCCCGATGCCCTCAGCGCGTCCGACAGGAAAATCCCCACGCTGACGTAGAGGGCAGGGATACCCGCCGACGGCTTATCCACCCAGTCGCCGCGCGAGATAATCGACTGCTGCCCCATGAACACCTTGTTCCACAACTCCATGCTGCGCTTCACATCGATCGCACCCTCGCCCTGCACAGGCACGGTGTCCTTGCTGATCACCGGTGGCGTGTAGAGCAGCTTCCGCGCGAGTCCCTGCGTCAGCATGTACTCGCCGAGGCCCAACTGCGATGGATACATGCCGGACGTGCGCGAGAAGTAGATCGGCCGCTTGCCCCAGTTGTCGCGGATCATGTACAGCGTCAGGATGTCGGCCCGCTCGAGCACACCCTGATTCAGGTTCTGCGGATTGATCACCGCCTCGATCGTGCCCTGGCGGAACACCATCGTGGAATCGAGCTGCATATACAGCGGCACACTATCCGCCTGCGCGAGTGACAACGCAAGTGGCTTGGTCGTGGGTTTGGTCCACGTGCCTTTCTTGTACACATCCGGGCCTTTCGCCGCTTCGTATTCGTAAATCGGACGGCGGATCATCTGACGCGTGTACCAGTCGGTGTTCATCAGACTGGTGTTCGCGATCAATACATCCTTTCTGATCCCTTCCACTTCCTGCGCGTACCAGAGCGGGAAGGTGTCGTTGTCGCCGACAGTGATCAGAATGCCGTACGGCTCGACGCTGTTCAGCAGGTCGTACGCGAAGTCGCGCGTGTCGCGCTGACCGGCACGACTCGCCTGACTCCAGTTCCCGATCATCGGGATCAGCGCGAGTCCCAGAACCGGCGCACTGACCATCCAGGCACGTTGATTCGGAGAGCTGAAACGCTGCTTGCCCAGCTCGATCGTCTCGGTGCCCATGAAGCCGGCCACCGTTTCCCACAGGTAGATCAGGCCAAGCGCCGCCCACACGCTCCAGGCGCTGAAGCTCCACAGATAGAAGTAGTCACGATCGCGCACTTCTCTCGCGACGCTGTCGCCCAGCTCGGGACTCTGGCTGTACCCGTACTTGAAGTTCAGGTACACGATCAGGCCAATCGTCAGCGTGCCGATCAACGGTCCAAAGAACAGGAAGCTCCGTTGATCCCGTTTGTAGTGCACGTAGCCGCCGATCACACCAAGTCCCAGGAACACGATCGCCAGCGCGTTCTGCGTGCCCGGGTTCTCCTGATGTGCGTCGCGCAGCCACTGCCACTTGAAGTACAGCCACCACATGCCGACCTGCGCGCCGATCGGAGCCTGTCGCTCGGTGAGCTTCGGCTTGCCGTACTGGCCGCGATCGAAGTTGTACTTGAAGCGATCCCACGTCACACCGCTGAACGTGCAGCTGACACCGATCTCGGTGCTGCACGCCGTCGGCTCACCTTCGTTGATGGCTGGGAAGTGTGCCGCACGAATGGGCTGCGTCGCGAACGGCGAAATGCCAAGAATCACGGCAGCCACACAGGCCAGAATCAGCTTCCACTTGAGCAGTGTCTTCGGCGCGCGAAACAGAATCGCCAGTCCCACCGCCGGTGCGGGCAACATGCCGGCCGGGTGGTTCGCGTAGCCCAGGCCGATCAGGAAGGCGATCAGGATCAGCAGCTTGTCGCCGCGCTTGCCTTCAGGTTCGTCGCACCACGCCACGGTCAGCCAGGCGACCAGCGCGAAGATCGCCAGCGACACGGTATACACCTTCTCGTTCACGACACTCTGATTCCACACCGTGAACGCGGTCGCGCCGATCAGCGTCGCCACACTCGCACCGGTCAGCCGCATCCACTTCTGCGGCAACCAGCTGACGAGCACACGCTCGGTGATCAGGAACCACGCACCGGCCGCCACGGCGCTCGACAGGGCCGCGAGCATGTTCAGCTTGACCGCCACTGACATCCCGGGGATCGGCAGGTGTGCGAAGACGTTGCCGATCAGAATGAAGAACGGGTTGCCCGGCGGGTGGGGCAGGCCGAGCACGTACGCGGCGGCGATGTACTCGCTCGCGTCCCACATGGCCGTCGAGGGGGCCAGCGTGATCATGTACAGCGCGAACACCGCCAGCGAGGCGAGTCCGGCCGCCAGATACGAGGGCTTATAGTCGAGGTCGGTATGAATCACGGACGTCGCGCCGGTCGCACTGGACCGCGCCGCCGGAATCGGAGCTGCAGAGGAAGCCATCAGCTGCTGGAAGAGGACGGTGGTACGAAACAGAACCCGTGAAAATCGCCTTACCCCCGCCACCGGGGCTAGTGCCGCTCGAAACCCGATAGGCCGAATCGCAACGCCGAAGGCTCATAACGCAACGACGCAACGGCGCAACGAGGCCTGGCGCGTCCCGAGGCATTTGCACTTCGGACCGTAAAGACCTCATGCAACTGCGGAATCATCTGTAAGCCTTTGAAGTCTGACACCTGATGCGCCTGGCGTCCCGTGTTGAACTCGTTGCGCCCTTGCGCCGTTGCGTTTGAGCTGGTCCAGTCGCTCCACTAGTGCCGGAAAAGCCGAGTGCCAGTGAACACCATCGCGATGCCATGCTCGTCGGCCGCGGCGATCACCTCGGCGTCCCGCACGGATCCGCCCGGTTGGACAATCGAGGTTACCCCGACCGTTGCCGCGCTGTCGACGCCGTCGCGGAAGGGGAAGAAGGCGTCTGAGGCCAGCGCCGACCCTGCCGTGTCATGCCCGGCCTGCGTCGCCTTGTGGCCGGCAAGGAAGCTGGCATCGACCCGAGACATCTGTCCGGCACCGATGCCGATCGTCGCACCATTTCGCGCCAGCACGATGGCGTTTGACTTGACGGCGGCCGATGCGCGCCAGGCGAAGGCCAAGTCGACCAGTTCGGTCGTCGTCGGGGCGCGCTTCGTGACGACCTTCCACGGGATGTCGCCGGTCGGCACGTGCATGCGGTCCTGCAGCAGCACGCCGCCGCGCACACGCTTGATGTCCATGCCACCCGCGTCTGTTGCTGGCACCGTCCCGATCAGCACCCTCAGGTTCTTCTTCTTCCCCAGCAGTTCAGCCGCGCTCTCGGCGATGCCAGGTGCCACGATGCATTCGAGGAAGAGTGTGCTCATCGCTTCGGCCGTCGCGTCATCGATCGCCACGCTGAATGCCACGACACCACCAAACGCCGACGTCGGATCACAGGCCAGCGCCTTCTGATACGCCTCGAGCGGCGTCGCACCGATCGCGAGTCCGCACGGCGTCGTGTGTTTGATGATTGCGCACGCGACATGCTCCGAGAACGGTGCAATCGCCATCAATGCACCATCGACATCGAGCAGGTTGTTGAAGCTCAGTTCCTTGCCACCCAGTTGCTTGAGCGATGCGAGCCCGGCGCCGGCGCGTTCGACATAGAAGGCAGCCCGCTGCTGCGGATTCTCGCCGTAGCGCAGCCCCTGTGCTTTCTCGAACGCAAGCGGCAGCGTGGCCGGAAACGGATCATCCGGCGCGACCTGATGCTGCAACCATCCGGCGATGGCGCTGTCGTACGCCGCCGTATGCGCAAACACTTTCGCCGCCAGATCGCGACGCAGGATCAAGCCGCCTTCCTCGTCCGTCGAATCCAGTTCCGAGATCACACGCGGATAATCCGCCGGATCACAGACGACCGTCACGGCACTGAAGTTTTTCGCGGCCGAGCGAAGCATCGAGGGGCCTCCGATATCGATCTGCTCGATGACATCGTGAGGCAACACACCGACACGTGCCGCCGTCTGACGAAACGGATACAGATTCACGACGACCAGATCGATCGCCTGGATGTTGTGCGCTTCCACCGCCGCCACATGCTCCGGCAGATCGCGACGATACAACAACCCGCCATGCACCACCGGATGCAGCGTCTTCACGCGCCCATCGAGCATCTCCGGAAACCCGGTGACCTCACTGATGTCCTTCACCGCCAGCCCCGCATCCCGCAGCGCCTTCGCAGTGCCGCCAGTCGAGATCAATTCCCAGTGCCGCGCGATCAACTCCCGCGCAAAATCAACAAGGCCAGCTTTATCAGAAACGCTTAGAAGAGCGCGAGGCATACAAGTTCCTTTGAGGTTCTACAGCGTACGAAACAGCGTTGGGAGCGGAGCGCACGGAGGTCACGGAGTGCGCGGACGGCAACGATATGTGATCCTCGAAAAGCTTTTGGGGGGATAGGGCGGGGAGATCGGGGAGTGCGTGGGTAGCAACCAATTCTGAATCGCGCGTCGTCATCTCAATTGTTTTGGAACTGCTCTTCCCAAAAAAAATCGATGGTGCGCGCTACGACGATGCTCGCATCGGTCGCACTCTCCGGCCTCCCCGTCCTATCCCCGCAAAAAAGTCAGCGATGCCTCGAGAGTCTGGAATGCCCGCAAGCGACGCACTCCGAGACCTGGGAGACCTCGCCTCCAATTTCTATTTCGAGAGTGCATGATCCAGCTCATCTGCGAGCGTTGACGCGGACAGCAGCGAGAAGCCGTCACGCTGCGAGCCGGTAAGGAACGCGCCGTGGACGGTGCCGTCGTCATCGAGCGCGAGGGATTCGGCGCACAACAACTCGACAACGCGCGGCAACAGTGCGTGTTCGACGTGGAGTATGCGTGCGGCCAGGTCTTCTGCAGAGTCTTCCTCGAAGACTGGGACCGGCCACTGCGCGATGATGGCGCCGCGGTCGTAGACCTCATCGACGAAATGGACCGTCGCACCACTGATTCGTGCGCCCGACGCGAGCACTGCGGTATGCACATGTCGGCCGTACATGCCGGGGCCGCCGAAGGCGGGGAGCAGTGACGGGTGCACGTTCACGAGCTTGCCGCGATAGGCGCGTGTGACGGCTGGGGGAACAAGCGCGAGGTAGCCCGCGAGCACCAGCACGTCGATGTCGTGTTCGCGCAGCAAGGCGAGCAACGCATCGCCGTCCTTCGGGTTCGACAGCACGGCGCACGTGATGCCGCGTTCGATGGCGCGCGCGAGTGCGGCGCATCCGGACTTGTTCGATACCACCAGCACGACTTCCCCGGCTGCCATCTCGCCGCGTGCGCGCTGGAAGTCATGCACGGCAACGAAGTTTGAGCCACCGCCTGACACGAAGGCCGCGATGCGGGTGCGCGGTTGGGTGGGCATCGTCTCGTGGCTACGTGCGTGACGCGTGCATGCGCAGCACGCGATCCACGGCCGCGGTCAACGTCGTGGCCACCACCGCATCGTCTTTCGCGCGCGACAGGTCACTGAACGATGTGTCTGGCGTCGGGATCAAAACACCCATCGCATTGTGCGTCACGGCCGGCGCCACATCGCGCCACTTGTCGCCGATGTAGAACGACTTCTGCAGATCGATCCCGTGCTCCAGCGCCGCACGTCGATGCATCGTGTCGCCGGGCTTGCGACACGACATCGCGTCCGGCACGTGCGGCGCATCGGGACAGTGATACGTCGCCGTCAGCGTGATGCCATGTGCGAGCAACATCTCGTCGAGCCGAGCGGTGATGACACTGAAATCGGCCTCGGTGAAATAGCCGCGACCGATGCCCGATTGATTCGTGATCACGATCAGCGGCAGGCCGGCGGCGGTCAGCCGGGTCATTGCCTCGGGGGCATCGGCGATCAGCTTCAGCTGCTCCGGTCGCGCGAGGTAGTTCACATCGTGCACGATCGTCCCATCACGATCGAGAAACACGGCAGCGCGAGTGCTCACGCAGACTCCAGACAGCGCAACAAAAGATGGAAAGACATCAGACTGGCGGTCGCACCGGTGGTTTTGGCGGCACGACTGCCGGCGTGACTGGTTTGACGGTCGAATCAGGCGTCGTACCCGGCGGCACTACGCGCGTCGAGTCACGCGGCGCCAGCGCTCTGCCACCACGCGGCGTATTACGCGTCGAATCGATCGGCGTGGGCTTCGGAATGATCAGCAGTCGCGACGCCGTGCCCGACACATCCATCAGGTTGCGCAGGCCAGTCAGCGTCACGCGATACGTGGATCCGGGCTTCAGTGGCGTCTTCACCTTGATCACGAGATCCATCGACGGTGCAGTCCGTGCTGATACAAGGGGCGGCAGCACTGGCAGCGTATCGCGACGACGCGTCGGATCGATCGTGCGTCGCGGTGGCGCGTTCGGATCGATGAGCCTGGCCGCAGTCGTGTCCTTCGACCGAAGGATGCTGTCGGCCTTCGCACGCGCCACACGGTCTTGCTCAGCGGTCATCACTGACACCACGGTGATCACCGACGAATCGGACAGCACGACTCGCGCCGACGTGTCGGATAGTGCTACGCCGGGCTTGAGCGGCTTGTCGAGCGTAATGTTGATGGTCACGCTGTCATTCACACGCAACTCGGCGATACGCACCGGCAACGTATCGTGCACGAACATGTAGAGATCAGTGCGCGCCGTATCGGTGATCGTGACAGTGGCGGTGTCCCACGCCTCACGTGCATCGAGGGTGCGATTCGGAGTCTTCTCGTCGATCGCACGTACACGATAGACACCCGGTGGCATCGCGCCGAGCTCGTAGCGTCCCGTCGAATCCGCAGCCGTGAGATAGATCAGCGTCGTGTCCTTGACGTCGATCGCCTGAATCGTGGCGCGAGGAACGGCGCGCGCCTGCACCCAGTCGAACGCGACGCCGCGGATCATCGTCTTCGGGATCGTCGGCCCGGTACTGAACCGCAACTCATAGCCGAACGGGCTCGCCTTGCTCTTGAAATCACTGACGCCGGGCAGAATCGTGATCGTGTAGGCGGTGTTCATGCGCCAGCCGTTCTTCGGCCGGATCGTCATGCCGGTGCGCTTCCACTCCACGCGTGGCTCACCATCCCACGGCGAGATCAGCACGTTCTTGTTGAGCTCCTGCCCGTTGGCCTGCTCGCCGATCACATCGTCGTACCGCACCAGCACCTTGTTCGGTTTCACATTGACAGCGCCGGTGTCAGGAAGCGTCGCGATCACGCGCGGGAACGACGACACGGTCGGCCCGCCCGGCGGCATGCCGGGGGACGCGCAGGCTGCAATGATCGCGCACACACCAACGACGGTCAGCGTGTGCCGCACAGTGCCTCGACCTTCCGTGTCAGTGCGTCGACTTTCTGCGAGAGATCGCGTTCCTGGGCGCGAGCACCTTCCACCACTTCAGGCTTTGCACGAGAGGTGAACGATTCGTTGCCGAGCTTTGATTGCACGCCGGCGAGAATTTTCAAAGTGCTCTCGAGTTCAGCCTTGAGGCGCGCGCATTCCTTGGCCGTGTCTTCTGCGCTTTCTTCACCGAGCAGCTCGGACATCGCAATACTGAGCTCACTGCCGCCAGGCAGCACCGCATGGGCTGCATTGCTTGACGGAGCGGAGGTCTCGGAGGACACCGAGTGCTTCAGGTGAAAGGTCGTGCGAGTGAGCGCACCGATGGTTTCAATGAGGTCGCGCGCTGAACCGTGATCACTTTCAGACGGGAGAAGGGTCACGGCGATGGTTCGGCCGGGCTTCACCTTGTACTCGTTGCGCAGCTGGCGGATGGCGATTGTGGCATTGATCACCAGATCGAATCGCGTCTCGGTGTTCTCCGCGATCTCGTTCTTCCCCGTGAACTCGTTCTTCACCGGCCACGACGACCTGCACAGGAACTCCGCACCGCGCTGCGCACTATCGCTGAGCGCGGGCAGCTTCGCCCACAACGTTTCGGTGATGAACGGAATGATCGGCTGCAGCAGGCGCAGCGCGTTGTCGAAGCAATGCACCAGAACGGAGCGCGCCACCTCGGCGTCGGCGCCACCGGCCGCGAGGCGCGGCTTGACGGTTTCGAGATACCAGTCGGCGAGTTCGTTCCACACGAAACGGCGCGCCGTGTCCGCATACGCATCGAGCCGCATGCCGGCGGTGCGTTCGGCGTCGGTCCACCTGCCGCTCGCACCCGGACGTGCCGGACCAAGTGCCGCATTTGATTCCGCGATGGCGGCGTCGAGGCGGTCGAGGATCCAGCGGTCGGCGATCGTCAGAGAATCCGATGGGATGGCTTTCAGCGGCTGCACCGGTTCCGTACCCACTTTCGTGAGCAGGAAACGACCGATGTTCCACAACTTGGTCAGGAAATTCCGGCCCGGCGCGAAGCTCTTCTCGAGGTCCGTCGGATCGAGCAGCACATCCACACCAAGGCCCATGCCGGCGATCATCGTCCAGCGTAGTGCGTCGGCGCCGTACAACTTCACCACGTCCATCGGGTCGATGCCATTGCCGAGCGACTTGGACATCTTCCGATGCTGCATGTCGCGCACGGTGCCGTGGAGATACACCGTGTGAAACGGCACGCGGTCATCCATGAAGTGCATGCCGCTCATGATCATGCGCGAGACCCAGAAGAACAGGATCTCCGGCGCCGTCACCAGCACATCACCCGGATAGAACGACTTCAGGTCAGCGGACTCTTCATTCGGCCAGCCGAGCGTCGAGATCGGCCAGAGCCAGCTCGAGAACCAGGTATCGAGCACGTCCTCGTCCTGCCGCACCTTGCCACTGCCGCACTCGGCGCACATCGTGATCGGCGTGCGTGACGCTTTTGGTGCCGTATTGCACCCATCGCAGTAGTACACCGGCACGCGATGGCCCCACCACAGCTGGCGCGAGATGTTCCAGTCGCGGATGCCCTCGAGCCAGTTGATGTACACGGCCTCCCAGCGCTCGGGCAAGATGCGTATGCGACCTGTGCGCACCGCCTCGAGCGCCGGCTTCGCGAGCGGCGCCATCTTCACGAACCACTGATCGCTGAGGCGCGGCTCGACCACTGTGTCGCAGCGGTAGCAGTGGCGCACCGAATGCTGATGCGCTTCCACCTTCACCAGCGCGCCGTCGTCGCGCAGCATGTTCACGATGCGTTCGCGCGCTTCGAAACGATCGACACCACGCAGCAGCGGCGGCACACGATCGATCGCGTCACCGGCGCCGTTCATGCGTGCTTCCGCGTCCATGATGCTCGGCGTGTCGAGCTTGTGACGCATGCCGACTTCGAAGTCGTTCGGGTCGTGGGCCGGCGTGATCTTGACGGCACCAGTGCCGAACGCGGCATCGGTGTAGTCGTCGGCGATTATGGGAATGCGCACGCCGTTGATCGGCAGCACCAGCAGCTTGCCGACGAGATGTGCGTAGCGCTCGTCGGTCGGGTTCACGGCCACCGCCACGTCACCGAGCAGCGTCTCGGGGCGCGTCGTCGCCACCACGATGCTCTGCGACGGATCGTCGGCAAGCAGGTAGCGAATGTGATACAGCGCGCCCTGCGTGTCGTTGAACTCCGCTTCTTCGTCTGACAGGGACGTGAGGCACCGCGAACACCAGTGAATCACGCGATGGCCACGGTACACCAATCCTTCGTCGAACAGCCGCACGAACGCTTCCGTCACCGCTGTCGAGAGCGGGGGCGAAAGCGTGTAGGCCGTGCGTGTCCAGTCGGCACTGGCCCCGATCGCCTTCAGCTGGCCGAGGATCTGTCCGCCGGTCGTCTCGACGAACTGCGTCGTGCGAGCCACGAACGCCTCGCGGCCAAGTGCGGCCTTGGACGAACCTTCGGCGGCGAGCTGCTTCTCGACCACGTTCTGCGTGGCAATGCCGGCGTGATCGGTGCCCGGCACCCAGAGTGCCTCGTCCCCCGCCATGCGGCGCCAGCGTATCAGCACATCCTGCACGGCGTTGTTGAGCCCATGCCCCACATGCAGGATCGCTGTCACGTTCGGCGGCGGCATCACGATCGTGTACGGATCCCGATCGCCGCCCGCCCGATTGACGCGCTCCGCCTTCGCGACATCCGTCCCCGCCGCCTGCCACCGCGCATACAGCGAGGCCTCGATCTCCGCAGCGCGGTACGTGGTCGGCAGCTCGTCGGTCACAGGAGTGATCGGCGTGGTCTCTCGGTCGGCGATAGTCATGAGAACCCTGAAACTAACTCGTCAGTCCGGAGTCCGGCTCCCTGTGCCGGCATCGCTAACTGCTGGGACGGATAGGGCGGGGAGGCCGCAGAGTGCGTCGGGCGTTGGCCTCCGCTCGTCGCCACTTACGACAACTGCTTTGGGCTGGGAGCGCACGGAGCACACTGAGTGCTCGGATCGCCGCGGTCTGCCCATCGCGCTCCGATGATTTTTTGGGAGCAGCAGTTCCATCAAAAAGTCAGCGACGGTGCGTGATAGACCGACCGTAGCAACCGGTGCACTCTCCGATCTCCCCGTCCTATCCCCCCCAAAAAGGTGAGCGATGTCACGCGAAGCACGGATCGTGGCAACCGAAGCTCTCCGTGACCTCCGTGCGCTCCCATCCGAAAGTCAGCGATGGCAGAAACAGCACGGTCGGCTGCTACTGGCGTTCAGGCGGCCGGCGTAGACCCTCGAACCAAAAGTCGATTGACGACGGTGTGTACGCCGATCGTCCCGCGCGTGAGTGTGGTCGCGTGGCGGATTTCGGTCGCGGCATCAACCCAGCCGGTCAGCTCGATGATGCCCGTGCCAATGGCGCCGATGTCGATCGGGCGGTCGACGAGGATCGGATCGTTCTTGAACGTCTCGAGCACACGCGCTTCCAGTTCCGCCTCGTCATTTGGCGGGCGACGCGGGGCGCGCTCGGTGCGCAGCGGTCGGAATGCCTCCGCCGGACGGCCACGGCGTCGTGACGCGTCGGCGGGACGCATGGCTTTGCCAAGGCCGCCGCGCACGCTGGCGAGCAGCCCGCTCAACGCGCCGCGGTCGGCCAGCAGCATGCCGACGGCGACACCGGCGAGGGCACCGATGACGACGGCACCGAGACGGCTCGATCCCTCGGATTGATCACGATTTCGACGACGCACGACTCGCATGTGCTTTTTCGATGGAGGTTGTGATGCAGTATAATCCCACCTCAGACGACCAGGCGACGTGCACATAGCGCGCCGCCAGCTCGTGACCGTGAAGCGCAGGATTTGTCGGCCGGCATCCTGCGGCTGCGTGCGCTTCGCCACGCCCCGATCTCTGTATGCCAGACAACGCGTCCGCTCCGCTTCGCCTGACCCTTCCCGACGGCGCCGTTCGTGAGGTGCCCGTCGGCACGCTCCCGACGGGAGTCGTCGCCAGCATCGGCGAGCGCCTGCTCAATGCCGCCGTCGCCGTCAGCGTAGACGGGGCCGTGCAGGACCTGCGCACGCCGCTCCGCACCAGCGGAGCATTTCGTGTCTACACCGATAAGGACGCCGAGTCCCTGGCCGTGCTCCGGCATTCGGCCGCACACATCCTCGCCACCGCCGTCCGTCGCCTGCGCCCCGACGCACACATCGGGTTCGGTCCGGCCATCGACGATGGTTTCTACTACGACTTCGAAGTCGCGTCGCCGTTCACACCTGAGGATCTCGAGTCGTTCGAGGCCGAGATGCGGAAGGTGATGGCGGAGAAGCTGCCGTTCGTGCGCGCGGAAGTGTCACGCGATGCTGCAAAGCAGATCTTCGCCGACGATCCGCTGAAACTGGAGCGCATCGACGACCTCGGCGCCGATGAGGTCATCTCGACCTACACCGACGGTCCGTTCACGGATCTCTGTCGCGGCCCGCATGTGCCGCACACCGGCTGGCTCAAGCACGTCAGGCTGCAGAGTGTCGCCGCCGCCTACTGGCGCGGTGATTCCAATCGGCAGTCGTTGCAGCGCATCTACGGCACCGCATTCTGGAAGAAGGACGAACTCGAACAGCACCTGCACCGACTCGAGGAAGCGAAGAAGCGCGACCATCGCAAACTCGGCAAGGAACTCGATCTGTTCATGTTCCATCCGTTCTCGCCCGGCGCCGCATTCTGGACTGAGCGTGGCACGTCCATGATCAATTCGTTACACGCCTACCTGCGTGAGATGCAGCGCGACGGGTATCGGGAAATCAAGACCCCGCTACTCTTCAACAAAGGCCTCTGGGAGATCTCCGGCCACTGGGGCAAGTACCGCGAGAACATGTTCCTCGTGCTCGACAATGAGACGGGAGAACATGATCTGTCGTTGAAGCCTATGAACTGTCCGTCGCACCACCTGATGTTCGCATCGAAGAAGCATTCGTATCGCGATCTTCCCCTGCGGTATTCGACGTACGACGTGCTGCATCGGAATGAGTTGTCAGGTGCGTTGTCCGGCCTGACGCGTGTGCGACAGTTCCAGCAGGACGACTGTCACATCTATCTGATGGAGAATCAGATCGCCGACGAAGTGCATCGTCTGGTCGAAATGATTCTCGGGTACTACCGCACCTTCGGATTGACGGCGCGGCTCAAGTTCGCGACGCGTCCGGAGCAGCGGATCGGCAGTGACGAGATGTGGGACAATGCGGAAGCGGCATTGCGTGGTGCGCTCGAAAGCACCGGGCTGCCGTATGAATTGAAAGTTGGCGACGGCGCGTTCTACGGGCCGAAGATCGACTTCGATGTGATGGATTCGATCGGACGCGCGTGGCAGCTGGGCACCATTCAGCTCGACTACGCCGCCCCGGACCGTTTCGATCTCACCTACACTGGTGAGGACAACACCGCGCATCGACCGGTCATCATCCATCGGGCGATCAGCGGATCATTCGAACGGTTCATGGGCATTCTGATCGAACATTTCGCGGGGGCGTTCCCGGTCTGGCTGGCGCCGGAACAGGTGCGAGTTGTACCGATCGTGGATGACTATGCGCCGGAAGCACGTGCCGCCGTCGCGAAGTTGCGGGACGCCGGCATCCGCGCCACTTGCGACGATCGGAACGAAACCCTGAATTACCGGATACGAGAAAGCGAGCTGATGAAGGTGCCGTATACGGCGGTCGTTGGAAAGCGCGAGGCAACCGATGGCACGCTCGCCGTCCGAGCCCGTGGCGCTGATGGCAAGAAGCAGGACGTGCTCTCGGTCGATGCTTTTCTGGAACGGATCCTTCACGAAACGCGCACCCGCGCGCTGCCCGATCTCGCAGCGGTTCCCGCCTCACCCAGCTGATACATGGTCAGTACGCCGTCCACTACGGTTCGGGTCTCGGAACGACTGACGCCGCTGCGCGGAATAGCCGCCATCGACGATCAGGGGTCCGAACTCCCGCTCGGAGCGGGTGAACGACGTATTTCGGCGTGGTCGCGGTTCTGGCGTGTCACCGATCCTGCGCTGCGCGACGCCGGCTTCAAGGGCGAGCGCCTCATCGCACGTTACCGATTCGGCGCCGCGCTGATCCTGATCGGCATTCCGATCCGCGCAGTGACGACGCACCCCGAACTGCGACAGAACTGGGTCGGCCTCGGCGTAAGCGTGGCGAGCGCGATGATGGGATTGTTCTTCCTCTGGCTCACCCATCGCGACGAAGTGCGCAGCTGGATTGGCTTCGCCGCGTCGTTGCTCGACGTGTCATTCGTCAGTCTCGCGCTGGCGATGTTCGTGGCACTCGGCGTGCCGCAGATCGCGGTCAACTCGCGCGTCATTTTCGAAGTGTACTTCCTCTGCCTCGCCGTCACCTGCCTGCGATACGATCGCCGCATCTGTCTCGTGACCGGCATTACGGCGATGGTGCAGTACAGCGCGATCATCTGGTGGGCCAGCACGACCGTCGGCTCGAATCCTGGCTGGGCTGACGCGTCGTACGGGCGCTTCGATCTGCAGGACCAGGTCGCACGTGTCGTGATGATGGGCGTTGCGACGTTCATCAGTCTCACGATTGTGCTGCGTGTGCAGCAGCTGCGCGTGCTCTCCGTTCGCGATCGTCTCACCGGGCTGATGATCCGCGGCTATTTCGATGAGCGGCTGAGCGAAGCGTTCGATCGGGCACAGCGGACTGGCGACTCGATCGCCGTGGCGATGATCGATCTCGACTACTTCAAGTCATTCAACGATCGCTTCGGACACGCGGTCGGCGACCTCGTGCTGGCGTCCGTCTCGCGCGCAATCAAGAAACTGGTGCGCGCCGAAGACGTCGTGGGCCGATACGGCGGCGAGGAACTGATCGTGATGCTGCCGGGTCTCGATCGCGCAAAAGCCACCGAGCGCATGGAGCGCATCCGACGTGCAATCAGTCAGGTACGCGTCGAGCTCGACTCGACTCCCATCACGAAGGCACCGCCACAGCCGGATCTGTTCGCCGAGGAATCGCCGGGCGTGGGCCGGGCGGTGCTGACGGCGAGCATCGGCGTGGCATCGTGGCCGGAAGATCAGGCTACGACCGTCGAGGCGCTGGTGTATCGCGCCGACTCGCGCCTGCTGAGCGCCAAATCGACCGGCCGAAACCGGGTGGTCTCCTCCGCCAGCGGCACCACCGACGAGTTCGCAGTCATGACCGCATCCTGACTCTGTGCGGCTGAGGGCGCGCGCACCGGCGACCCGTAACAGTTCCCACCGGTCGTGATACATTCTCCGGAGACCTCGGCAGGCCCTGAGCGGGACGCGACGACGCGTTCGCATCGGCCCCAACGGCTCTCGGCGTCCGCACCCTGCAGGTGCCGTCGATTCCGACCCGCCCGGTTCACTCATGGAGTGATCGCATGACACTGTCCCGTTCGATCTGGCGCCGGACCAGCCTTGCGCTGACTGCGTCGTTTTTCGGCATCCTGCCGCTCATCGCACAGTCCACCGTTGGTCGCGTCGCCGGCAAGGTGACCAGTTCCGAAGGCGGCGTGCCAATCCTCGGTGCCACCGTCCAGCTCGTCGGTACGCCGTATGGAACGATCACGAAGGCGGATGGCAGCTACGCGATCGCGCTGCGACCTGGTTCGTATACGCTTCGCGTCCGACAGATCGGCTTTCTGAGCAAGACACAGGCGATCACGATCGTCGGAGGACAGACGGTTGGTGGCGATGTTCGACTCGAGCGCACCGCGACGAATCTCGAAGCCGTCGCGGTGACTGGCACACGCGCACCTGAGCGCACGGTGACCAAGTCGCCGGTGCCGGTGGACGTCTTCAGCGCCGTCGATCTCAAGGCGACCGGTCGCACAGAAACCGCGCAGATGATCCAGGCGCTCGCGCCGAGCGTGAACTTCCCGCGCACCGCAATCGCTGACGGCACCGACGCGGTACGTCCGGCTACGCTCCGGGGCCTCGGCGCCGATCAGGTGCTCGTGCTGCTCAACGGCAAGCGTCGTCATACCGCCGCGTTGATCAACGTCAACGGCACCGTCGGTCGCGGGCAGAGCGCGGTCGACCTGAACGCGATCCCGGCGAGCATGATCGATCATATCGAAGTGCTGCGCGACGGTGCGGCCGCGCAGTATGGCTCCGATGCCATCGCGGGTGTGATTAACATCGTGCTCAAGACGAACGCGCCGAGCGAGGTCAATCTGCAGTCGGGCGTGACGGCGGTGGGCGACGGTCGCGTGTGGCAGGGTTCTGCGAACTCCGGTGTCGCGAACAACAGTGGCAGCTATTTCCATACCGGGTTCGAAGTGCGCGATCGTCAGAAGACCGATCGCTCCGCTGCCGATCCGCGGGTGCAGTATTTCGCCGGCGATGCGCGGGAAGCGACGATCAATCGCATCAACAACACGTATGGCGATGCGCAGACGAGTGACCTTGTCGGCATGTTGTCCACCGGCACGACATTCGCGAACGGCATCGAGCTCTACGCGTTCGGTGGCGCCAGCCGTCGCAAGGCCACGGCCCCCGGTTTCTGGCGTCGTCCGTTGGATGATCGTACCGTTCGTTCATTGTATCCGAACGGTTTCCTGCCGCTCATCAACAGCACGCTGTGGGACGGCTCGGGCGCCGTCGGCGTGAAGGGCAGTGCACTGGGATGGAAGTGGGACCTGAGCCAGACCATCGGCCGTAACTCGCACAACTTCTTCATCAGCAACACCAACAACGCGTCGTTCGGCAACGCCAGCAAGAGAGCGTATGATGCCGGCACATTGATCTTCAGTCAGGCGACATCGAACCTCGATTTGTTCCGTGAAGTGAAGGCCGGCACGATGCCGGTGCGCCTCGCCGCGGGCGCGGAATGGCGCAAGGATCAGTTCCAGATCACGCAGGGTGAACCGGGATCGTGGCAGGATGGCAAGGTGCCGGTGCTGGATGCGAGCGGGAATCCGACGACACGCGTCGCGGCCGCCGGCTCGCAGGTGTTCCCTGGCTTCCGCCCGACTGACGAGACGAATGCCTCGCGCCACAACACATCGCTGTACGCGGATGTCGAATCCGACCTGACGAAGATGCTGCTGGTCGGTGCTGCGGTTCGCTATGAGAACTACTCGGATTTCGGCAGCCAGTCGACGGGCAAGGTGACTGCACGCTTCGCGCCGATTCCGCAGTTCGCCGTGCGTGGCGGCTACAGCACGGGCTTCCGCGCACCGTCATTGCAGCAGAGCTGGTTCACGGCCACGTCGACGAACTTCATCAACGGTGTTCCATTCGAGATTCGCACCTTCCCGGTGTCGAGCCGTCCGGCGCAATTGCTCGGCGCCAAGCCACTCACGCCCGAGAAGAGCAAGAATGTCAGCGCTGGCATCACGATGCAGCCAATTCCGGCACTGAGCTTTACGGCTGACTACTACAAGATCGACATCGCCGATCGTGTGGTGCTGTCGGAAAACCTGACGCAGACTGCGGTGCGTGACTTCCTCGCGGCCAATGGCGAGCCGGGCATCGGCGGCGGTCGCTTCTTCACCAACGCGATCGACACGCGCACGACGGGTGTCGACGTGGTGGCGAACTACGGCCTGAATTTCGGCAGGAGAGGCATTCTCCGTCTGACGGCCGGTGCAAGCACCAACTCCAACAAGATCACCGCGCAGAAGCAGGTCACGCCGCCGGCACTCGCCGCACTCAATGACGCGCTCTTCTCGCGTGTGGAACGTGGTCGCATCGAGAAGGGTCAGCCGCGCAACAACTTCGTCTTCAGCGCCACGCACGAAGTGAGCAAGTTCACACTCAGCGCACGCGCGCAACGCTTCGGTGAAGTCTCGACGTTCGGTACCACGGCCGCCAACGACCAGACGTTCAGCGCAAAGTGGATCACCGACGCATCGGTTGGCCTGGCGCTGCGCGAGAACGTCAAGTTCACGTTCGGTGCCGACAACCTGTTCGACACGTACCCGGACAAGACGATCGCCGTCAACAGCAACAACGGGATCTTCCCGGTGCCAGCCGGCGCGCCGTTCGGCATCAACGGTCGGTTTGCGTACGCGCGGGTGAACGTGCGGTTCTGACCTGCTGGTCTCACGCAGAGCCGCCGAGCAACAGAGGACTCGGGGCTCCTACAGCGCTCTGCCACACAGTTTTCACGCGGGGCCCGCGGAGGACGCGGGTAAAAGCAAAGACTTTAGAAACTGCGCATGCGAGACGCTGTTCCAAAAGCTTTTTGCAGTTGCTCTTCCCCGCGTCCTCCGCGGGCCCCGCGTGAAAACTTTTCGGTGAATGCTGTAGAAGCGCCGAATCCTCTGTTGCTACGCTGCGCTGTGTGAGACAAGCAGTCAGGACCTTTCTCCGCTCAAAGGACACTTTCGTGACTTCGATTTCGAAGCGCGTCGCCGGACTCTCGCTGTTCGTCGTCGCGACGGTGGGAGCACAGGTGCGACGGGCGCCGATCACGGCCGAGGGTGTGGTCCGCGGTGATTCGGCAGGTGCCGTGATCGCGCCGGCGATCTACGGGCAGTTCGCCGAACACCTCGGTCGCGGCATCTATGACGGTGTGTGGGTCGGGCCCGATTCACCGATCCCGAATACGCGCGGGTTCCGCAACGACGTGATCGCCGCGCTGCGCGCGATCAAGGTGCCGGTGGTCCGCTGGCCTGGTGGCTGCTTCGCGGATGACTATCACTGGCGCGATGGCATCGGGCCGCGCGCATCGCGACCGGTGCGTGTGAATGTGTTGTGGGGCGGTGTCGAGGAATCGAACGCTGTCGGGACACACGAGTTCTTCGATCTCGCCGAGCAGATCGGCGCGAAGACATATGTCGCCGGAAACGTCGGGACCGGAACGCCGGTGGAGATGGCGCAGTGGCTCGAGTACCTCACGTCGCCGACGCGCTCCACGCTGGCGAATGAACGCCGCCGCAACGGACGCGAGACGCCGTACACGGTCGATCTCTTCGGTGTCGGGAACGAAACGTGGGGCTGCGGCGGGAACATGACAGCGGAGCACTACGCGGATCTGTATCGCAACTTCGGTGAATTCGTGCGGTCACCGCAGTCACCGCGCATCGTCAAGGTGGCCAGCGGTGCCAACTCCGATGACTACCACTGGACGGAGGTGCTGATGCAGCGCGCCGCCGGCCAGATGGATGCGATGTCGATGCACTACTACACCGTCCCC
>JANLPZ010000032.1:0-39411 GCA_031367535.1 Gemmatimonadaceae bacterium | reverse complement strand
GTGGGTGCGGTCGCGAGGCGCGTCGGTGCGAAGGCACCGAGGGCGATGGTCATCCCCATCGCCACGACCCACACCCAACGGGTCTGCCGTCGCGCGACCTTGAGCGTCGCTTCGGCCCCAACCGCAGCCACCGCCAGCAATGTGCCGAGCAGCGCGAGCTGCGCCATCCACCAGGCGATCATGTCTCGTCTCCCAGTCGATCGGCGAGCAGGCGGCGCATGCGTTCCAGTTCGGTGCGACTGAGCTTGTCGTCCGAGACGAAATGCGCGAACAGCTTTTCGGCCGAGCCTTGAAAGATCGATTCGCGGACCCGCGCCAGCGCGCTGTCGCCGGCCTTCTCTGCCGCGACCAGTGCGCGATATCGGTACGCGCGCCCTTCGGCCTCGTGCGTCACGTACCCTTTCTCCTCGAGCGTCTGCAGCGCCGACAGCACGCTGGTGTACGCGAGGTTTTCCTCGAGCGCGTCCTTCACCTCGGCCACCGTCGCACCACCGGTGCGCCAGAGGATGGACATGACGGCCAGTTCGCGGGGCGGAAAGTAGAGCGGATCATCCATGCCGGTCCTCGTGTCTACGGGTTCTTCCGTAGTATGGCGACCCGACCTCCGCCTGTCAACTGCTTTTCCCGTAGTCGTGACTTTTAAGCGTTGCGGGCTGTGAACTGCTCGTCTCGCACAGAGCCACCGTGGTACAGAGCGTCCGACATCGTTTTTGAAACAGTTTTCACGCGGGGCCCTCGGGGGACGCGGGGAAAGGGAAATGCTGTTGGAACTGCGCTCGCGCGACGCTGTTTCCAAAGCTGGTTGCCGTTGCCCTTCCCCGCGTCCCCCGCGAGCCCCGCGCGAAATTTTTTCGTTCGATCGCGAGCGAACGCTCTGTGGCCCTGTGGCTCTGTGCGAGACCCGCAGTTGCAGTTCAGTGGCGCCCGTAGCGCGACTCCCCGGCGCGCCTCGCGTGCGGACTGCGATCAACCCGGCCGATGGATTTGGCGACGGGGCTGATGCCGGCGGTGACCATGCCGGACCCGGCGGCCTTCGGGGGCGCGGCGGTCTGGCGGGCGACGCCGCGACGATCGGGGACGTCGGCGTGGCAGCCCAGTCGGCGGGGTGAGGTGATGACGTAGGGGACACGCATCGTCGAGGGCGGACCACCCTTGGCGACGGTGATGGCCAGGTGGATGGCCGGTGGCTGGACCGGTTCAACCGCATCGAGGGCGCCTGGGACGCCTTTCTTCACCATGCGAATATGGCGCGTCATAGAGCCCGTATCGCGCCACTTTCGGCTCACTTTGTCCATGCCAGTCGATTCAAGGCGGATTCCCAGGCGAACCGAGGCACCCACGGTCGGAATCGCCTGTTCCGCATCGCCCGAGAGCAGGAATACCACCTGCCGGTCGTGCGCGAGACGAGTCAGGCGCAGGATGCTGCTGCGCGGCAGGGCGGGGACGCCGTCCAGCACCACCAGCGCATAGGCGCCCGAGCGCAGCAGCACGTCGGCGCACCAGGGTGCCTTGGCCGGATCGGCGGGGCGGATCACCGCCAGGCGGCTCGTCTCCGAATCGGGTGGCATCGGCCCTTTGGATGGCGGTGGCGTGGTGCCGATGACGCCCGGCCCACCGGCGGACGGGCTGGCGAGGCGTGCCCAGTCGGCCGGCGCCAGCGTCCGCTGCGCATCGACGATCGCCACCCAGCGCCCCGACGCGAGCGTATGCGCCACCAGCGCCCGCATCAGCGTCGTGCGGCCCTGCCCGCGAGGCGCCTGCAGCTCCGACAATCGCCCGCGCGGCAGCCCGCCCCCCAGCATCGCATCCAGTTCCGGCATGCCGGTGGAAAGTGACGGATCATCGCGCGGTCGCTCCCGCTCCACCACCGTGTCGAGGGCGTGGCGCAGGGCGTCGAGTGTGGCAGCGGCGGGGGTGGAAGCGGTGGCAGGCATGATCGGCAACGTCCGTGAGAGGGACAGGGACATTACCGAACAAACACCGAAGATCAAGCAAGGCGACAGTGGCCGCGACAGTCGCCGGAACTGTCGCGACGGTGGCCGATGGTGGTGGTCAGCGCGCCGACGCGCCTCGCAGCAGCGCCACCCCCGCCACGATCTGCCACACCGTCATCGGGTACGCCGCCACCCGTTCCATGCCACCGAGCCCGATGCCGAGATAGTGGCCTGACACGAAGAGCAGCGTCCCCGCGAACCCGAGTGCGCCCGCGAACAGGCTGAAACGCTGCAGTGCGGGCTGCAGTGCGGGCTGCAGTGCAGGTCGCTGCGCGAGCGCGAGTCCATAGACCACCATCGCGATGTTGCCGGCGGTGAAGTTGAGACCCGCGCCGAGGACGTGACGCGCGTTGTCGGTGTTCTCGGGATAGATGCCGACGACGAACACGCCGATGCCTGCGAGCGAGAAGAGCAGACTGGCGAGCGTGCGCACCCATCCGGGTGGAAAGGCCTCTCGCGTTAACAACGCGCCGATGATCATCGTCACGCCGAGCACCATGAACGAGGTGTTCATGGCAAGGTGCCACGGTGAGCAGACGAGCCGATCGCCGCCGGCGGGATAAGCGCGGCACACCGTGTTTCCGAGATCGCTGATGTAGTCGAATCGCAGACTGAAGGCGCGCGGCCACGCGGTCGCGACGACGACCTGTGTGATGAAAAACTGCGCGGCGATCACCCAGGCGATGGCGCCGGCACGAACGGTTGTGGTCTGGTGTGGCATGCCGGCGTGAGTGAAAGTGCGTGACGATTCGGGGGCGTTCCGATGGCGATACGAGATGATATCGGCAATTGGACGTCCGCGCCTTCCGATCGAGGCGACCGATCAAGATCACCGTCCCTTGATCACGAAAGGTGCTTGCCTCGACTGTCGACGCATGCCACCATGCACCCGACGACTCCACCATCACTTGCCAGCGCGCCATGACCACACCACCGCCTCCACCGCTCGGCACTGTCGGCTGGTTCGACCTGACCGTGCCGAATGCACCCGTGGTTCGCGCGTTCTACGAGCGCGTCGCCGGCTGGACCGCGACACCGCTCTCGATGGGTGACTACGACGACTACATCATGTCGGCGTCCGGCACTGGCGCACCGGTGGGTGGCGTGTGCAACGCGCGCGGCAAGAACGCCGAACTGCCAGCGGCGTGGCTGATGTACATCACGGTCGCCGATCTGGAGGCGAGTCTGACCGAGTGCGAAGCGAGCGGCGGCCGGATTCTGTCCGCACCGCGCAACGCCGGTGGCCCGGCACGATTCGCAGTGATCGAGGATCCGGCCGGCGCACCCGTTGCTCTGTACGATGCCGGTGTGCGGGACGCATCGTGACCGGCGACGGACTCTGGGCCGCACTCACGGAACGCACCCGGCTGCGCGCGTTCGGCCTGACGTCACTGATCGCATTCGGTCTGTCGTACTGGGTCGGCATCACGGGCGAACAGTTGCGCACGAATGTCTCACTCTTCGGCATCGTGTCGTTCGAACTGGCGGGCACCTCGGCCGTCGCGCAGCAGATCATGACCGCCTGGGGCGACACCGGACAACAAGCCGCACGCGTCAACATCCGCATCGACTTTCTCTACCTGCTCGGATACGGCTTCGCCCTCTCCCTCGGCTGCGCCGTCGCACGTCGCTGGTGGCAACTCCGCTCCGCACCACTCGCGCGCATCGGCGCACTGCTCACTTATGCAATGCTGGTGGCCGCGTGTAGCGATGCCTGCGAAAACCTCGCGATGCTGCAGATGCTGAGCAATCCAGCGAATGCGATCTGGCCGACACTCGCACGCATCTGCGCCGTCGTGAAATTCGCGCTCCTCGCAGTCGGGCTGTTCTACATCATGACCGGCGCATTCCTCCGCATCGGGCAACGGCGAGCAGTGCGAGCGGCGTGAGCGCTGCCGGTTGCAGCGATCGTATCGCATCGCTTCATCGCTGACTTCCTGGGAGAGGAGCGCACGGAGCACACGGAGTGCGTGGCTTGCAACGTTCCGTGTTCTTCGCAGCACCGCCGACTTTTTTGTGGGGATAGCACGGGGAGGCCGGAGAGTGCGCTGATCGCGACGGTCTGCCCATCGCGCGCCGATGATTATCTGGGAACAGCAGTTCCAACAAAAAGTCGGCGGTGTCTCGCGATGCGCGGACCGTTGCAACCGACGCACTCTCCGGCCTCAGTGGCCTCTCCATCAAAAAGGTGGCTTGAGACGAGTATGCGAGCGGACGGCTGCAACCGTGAACCCACCGGGAAGAGGCTCGATATGTCAGCGCACCACTGCTCCAATCCGTAGAATCCTGCACTGTCCCGCCCCCTCCTCTCCCGCTCATCCGTCGAGCCATGTCAGTTCTCATGCACTCCGTCACCCGCCGCGTGTTGGTTGCGAGCGTGTGTTTCAGCAGTGTCAGCGGCGCCCAGTCGCCGGCACCGCGCGCCATGACCCTCCGCGATTGGTATCGTGTCACGACCGTCAGCCAGCCGGCCGTCAGCCCGGATGGCAAGCGCGTCGCGTTCACCGTCACGACGGTGCGCGAGGCGGAGAACAAGCGACATCAGGAAGTGTGGGTCGCCGGCACCGATGGCGCGGCACCGCAGCGCTGGACGTCACCGGGCTACGAAAGCAATGCGCCGCGCTGGTCGCCGGATGGGAGCGCATTGCTCTTCAATTCCACGCGACCGCAGGGCAAGGGCAACACCTGGGTGATTCGTGCTGATGCGGGCGGCGAAGCGACGCAGATACCGTCGATGCCATCCACCGGCAGTGTGCCGAGCGACGGGAAGTTTGCCGTGTGGGCCGAAGCGGCACCGGTCGATACGACGCCATCGCGCGATGCGTTCTCGCGCATGCCGGTGCTCGCACGTCCACCGTTCGATGCGATCACGATGCCTGCGGACCCAGCGCGCTTCGATGGTCGGCACTTCGTCGACATGAATTTCAAGAGCAACGATCGCGGCTTCGTGGCCAGCCGGCGCACAGCGCGCACGTGGCGCCCGGCGCAGCTCTGGAAGCAGGCATATGGCGACACCACCAAGGTGCAGCTGACGAAAGACGCCTACTCGCATCGCAATCCCGTCGTGTCGCCGGACGGGCGGTGGATTGCCTTCGTCGCCGACTCGAAACTCCGCTCCGACAGTGTCGTCGAGATGGAGCGCGACTCGCTCGGCATGCTGCCGTACGACAAGGTGCGTGACGAAGCAGAGCGCAATGAATCCGACATTTACGTGATGCCCGTAAGCGGTGGCGCGCCGCGCAAGGTCGCCGACTGGATGGGCGCCGAGTCGGATCTCGAGTGGTCAAAGGACGGCAAGCAGCTCGCCTTCATCGGACGTCCGGCGCGTGCGAAGTCGGCGCGCATCTACGTCATCGATGTGACGGGTGGCGCACCGAAGAATCTGCTCGGCACGTGGCAGTACGAGCCTGAGAGCATCACCTGGCTGAGCACCGGCGCGATTCGTTTCTCGGCGTCGATCGGTGGGCGCGCCGCGATTCTCGAAGCGAGCATGAACGGCGGCGCACCGAAGGAACTGGTCGGCGGTCGTCGCCGCGCCACCGCGCCGTCGGTGGATGACGCGGCGAAACTGATGGCGTACGTCGTCACGTCGATGACGAAACCGACCGAGTTATACGTGTCGGATGTGAACGGCGGCAACGAAAAGCAGATCACACACTTCAACGATGCGTTGAACGCGGAAGTCGCGTGGAGCGATGCCGAGCGATTCACGTATCGCAGCGTCGGCAACCTGGAAATCGAAGGTTGGCTGATGAAGCCGTACGGCTACGTCGAGGGCAAGAAGTATCCTGTTGTGCTCTACATCCACGGCGGTCCGCACAGCCAGTACAACGAAGGCTGGTTCGACGAATTCCAGAACCTCGCGGCGCAGGGCATCATGGTGCTGTTCACCAATCCGCGCGGCTCGAGCGGATACGGTGCGGATTTCACGTACAGCACGCGCGGCCGCTGGGGCATGGAGGACTACGACGATCTGATGAAGTCCGTCGACATCATCGTAAAGCGTGCGGACGTCGATAGCACGAAGATCGGCGCGAGCGGCGGCAGCTACGGTGGCTTCATGACGACATGGATCGCGACGAAGACCAACCGCTTCGCAGCCATCCAGACCGATCGCACCATCACTGAGTGGACGTACTGGTACGGCGCGAGTGATGCGCAGGGGCTGACGGAGTACGAGTTCTACGGCAAGCCGTGGGACAATCAGGCGCTCTACGATCGCCTGTCGCCGATCCGCTACGTGAAGAACGTGAAGACGCCGATGCTGCTGGTGCAGAGTGAGGAGGATTTCCGCACCGCGATGGGCAGCGCCGAGATGTGGTACGAGTCGCTCAAGAAGCGTGGCATTCCGGCGGAGTTCGTGCGGTATCCGCGGTCGAACCACGATCTGTCGCGCGCCGGTGAGCCGTGGTTGCTCGTGGATCGCCTCGGCCGGTTGCGGCAGTGGTTCGGCTACTGGCTGCAGGGGCAGAAGGTGGTGGCACCCACAGCGACGGCCGCCGCTGGTGGCGGACGATAGCTTTCGGCATGCTCTTCAACGCCGCAGCATGAACAAGATCGGTGAAGGTCTGACCTTTTATGTGGTCTTCCTGTTCTCGACGACGCTCCACGAAGCCGCCCATGCCTGGGCGGCGAAGTTGGGAGGCGACCTGACCGCGTATCATGGCGGTCAGGTCTCGCTTGATCCGCTGCCGCATATCCGCCGCGAGCCGTTCGGCATGGTGATTCTGCCATTGCTGACGGCGCTCACGATGGGATTTCCGATCGGATTCGCGAGTGCGCCGTACGATCCCGAATGGGCGCAACGATATCCGAAGCGTTCGGCATGGATGGCGCTCGCCGGACCGGGTGCCAACCTGCTGTTGGTACTGCTCTCCGGACTCGCGATTCGCATCGGCGATGTCGCCGGGATTTTTTATCCGCCGAACACCATCCACTTCGGGCACATCGTCGGCAGTGACGGCGGAGCGATCAGCGCGTTCGCATTCTTCCTCGGCACGATGTTCTCCATGAACCTGCTGTTGGCAGCATTCAACCTGCTGCCGTTTCCACCGATGGATGGCAGCGCGGCGATTCCGCTGCTCGTCGGTGACGAAAAGGGACGTGTGTGGCAACGACTGATCTGGCGGACGCCCGCGCTCAATTTCGTCGGCTATTTTCTGGCGTGGCAGGTGTTCGGCTACATCTTCAGCCCGTTGTTCAACGGGTCACTGGCGCTGCTGTATCCGGGCGTGAGTTACGGTTCCTGATCGACGCCCGAACGACACGCGTCTCGCTTACGGCGCGTGCACCGGCACCGACGGTTCGAGCGGAATCACGTTGTCGTCGGCGATGACGAACGTGCGCGCATAGTCACGCTGATCGATCACGGCACCGCCGGTGAATTCACCGAATGCGGGTAGCAAGCCGCCGCGCGCACCAAACGCGAAACAGGGCAGCGTCAGTCGCTGACGTGCGCGACCGCGCAGTGCCACGACCGGATGGACGTGGCCTGCGAGTACGTAACCGGTGTCGTCTTCGCACGGGTGATGGCAGAGCGCGAACGGCCCCACGTGCAGCGGCGCATCGACGCACTGAATGTCGAGTGACGCCGGCGGATCGCCGGCATGGTAATCGTGGTTGCCGCGCACGAGTGTGATATGCAGCGCGCGTCGCGTGTCGCGCCAACGCTCGAGCGTCCCGATCGTGTTCGGCTGCATGCCGGCGCGCGCGTGAATCAGATCGCCCAGCACGAGCAACTGCTCGGCCGCAGTCTCGGTGAGCAGCGCGTCGAGGCGGTCGAGCCCCGTGCGCGTGGTGCCGTGGGGAACCGGCACGCCGAGTGATCGGTAGGTGGCGGCTTTGCCCCAATGCACGTCGGCGACGATCAGCGTACGTGTCGACGGGATGAACAGCGCACGGTCAGCGAGCAGATCGACGTCGAGGCCGGCGAGGGAGATGCGATGCGTCACGAACGGAAATCTAGAACTCTCGTCCGACGAAGTCTGCGGTCGCGCGTCCGGCTCGACGGCCGAACTGTGCAGCGTTCATGGTCGAGGTTAGTCTGACTCCATCGTTTCGCAGGTGCCGCCATTCCGGTGCACGACGTCGCCGACCACGATTCAGAGGACGACCGCATGGACGCCAGTGTTGTAACGGCCGCACCGATGGACGAGGTGCAGGGTGATCCATTGCGCGATGCGTTGGCGGCGGCCGTCGGTGATGACTACGAGATCGTTCGACTGATCGGTCGCGGCGGGATGGGTGCGGTCTATCTGGCGCGCGACCGTGCGCTGGAGCGTCTGGTCGCGATCAAGGTGCTGCCCCCGGGTGCGGCGACCGACGCAGGCGTGCTCGAGCGATTCCGGCGCGAAGCGAAGACCGTCGCCAGCCTGCAGCATGTCGGCATCGTGCCGCTGTATGCGTTCGGCGAGCGGCGTGGGTTGTGCTGGTTCGTGATGGGCTACGTGCGCGGCGAATCACTCGGTTCGCGCATCGATCGTGAGACGATTCTCGATGTCGAGACGTCGCGCACGCTGCTGGCGCAAGTCGCGGAAGCGCTCGATCATGCGCATCGGCAGGGCATCGTCCACCGCGATATCAAGCCGGACAACATTCTCATCGACGACACCAGCGGTCGTGCAATGCTGACCGACTTCGGCATCGCCCGCGCCGACACGTTGCAGGCCGGCACCAGCCTGACGCAGGTCGGCTCGGTGATGGGTACGCCGCACTACATGTCGCCGGAGCAGGCCACCGCCGAACCAACGATCGACGGACGCAGCGATCTGTATTCAGTTGGTGTGGTGGGCTATCAGATGTTGAGCGGTACGCTGCCGTTCGATGGTCGCAGTTTCCGCGAACTGCTGATGCAGCACGTGTCGGCCACGCCGAAACCGCTGTCGGAAGTCGCACCGTCCGTGCCAGCCGATCTGTCGGACGCGGTGATGCGTTGTCTCGAGAAGGAGCCTTCAAAGCGCTTCAGCGACGGGCGCAGTTTGCGCGCCGCGGTTGGTGGTTCGGCGTACGATGATGACACGCTGACGTATGAACTGGCGGAGATTCAGCATCTGGTGGCGCGGTTTTTCGTGGTAGGCGTGCTCTGTGCCGTGTTCGCCGTCAGCGCCGCGTTGCGCGGCGGCACGTTGTTGGCCGTTCCGACGCTGCTGTGGCTCACACCGCTCCTCATCTTCCCGTTCTACGGCTTTCAGATTCGCGAGGCGCGGCAGCGTGGCTACGAGTGGAGCACCATTCGTCGCGTGCTCACGTTGCCACCACGGTGGTGGTGGTTGTGGTGGCCGAGGAGCTGGCGCCGCACCGGTGATGTGTACGCTCAGTTACCGGCCTCGCTGCGCGCGGCGCGTCTGTCCACTGCAGTGATCACAGCGCTGATGGTCGTCGAAGGCCCATTGGTGGCATGGGCACTTGATCCGCGGCGTCGCGACATCCGGGAGATGATCCCCGGTTCGCACGCCTTTTTTTCGATCGGATGGCTGACACGCCTCGACGGGCTCATTCCCTTGGCCGGAATGGTCGTGTTTCTGTTGCTGCTCATTGCAGCGGCGCAGATCTCCGAGATACTGGCACGCCGCGCCACGCGTGGTGTGGATGTCGGGTACATGGATCGGCGACGTCTTACCTACAAGCCCACCGATTCTGCATTCTGGCGCGACCCGCGCATTCAGCGCGTGTACCGGCAGCAGGCGGCAGATCGACGCCCGAAAACGCCGCAGGACTTCGTCACGCAGATCCTTGCGGCGCTCGGCACACTGCCGCCGTCGGTCAGCGAATCCGGCAACAGTGCCGCCACTGCCGCACGTCGCCTCCTCGAGGCCATCGGCGCGTTTGAGCGTGAGCTCACGCTGCTCGAAAAGGCCGCACCACGCGAGCAGCTCGAGCGACTCGAGGCCGAGATCGTGCTGCACGAGTCGGACGCGGGCGATCCGGAGGCGGTGGAGCTTCTGGTGAGCCAACGTGACGCACTGACGCGTTCGCGCGCACGCATCGTGCTCATCGCGTCGCGGCGTGACGAGGCGGCTGCAAAGCTCGAGGCACTGTGGGCCGACGTGCGTCGACTGGCCTCGTCGACCGATGCGTCGGCGTCACGTGTACTCGCCGAGTCGATCAGTGGTGCGGGACGTGCGGTGGAGCAGGACTACCCGGTGCGCCGAACCGCCTCGAATGCGCAGCGGTCCACCGGTGCACGCCTCGCGCTCGTGGTGGCGGTGAGTACGACACTGTTGGTGCAGCAATCGGCAGGAGACTCCAGCAACGCGAGCGCCCTTCTTTCACGTGGGCAGCCTGATTCGGCGCTGATCGCGTTGTCAGGTCGCCACGACAGCTCGGCCGAGACACTGGCGTTGATCGGCACCGCGCAGCTGCAGCTCGGCAATCGTCCTGGCATCGTGGTCCGGTATCGCGCCGCTCGACGCGCGAAGGCGGCATACACGAATGCGTTCGCACGCGACTCGACGCGCGTGGACGTGCTGGAGTCCCTCGCGTGGATGGCGCGTCTGATGCCACCCCTCTTCGGCGGGAGCCGCACGGAGGCCACGCGCCTCGTCCAGCGACTGGAGCGCATGAACCCCTATCGTGGCGCGTTGATGCGCGGGCATTTCGAGCGAACCGACGGTCGCACTGTGACGGCGGACTCGATCTTCCGCCAGCTGGCGACGACACAGCCGGACAGTGCACCGGCCTGGTTTGCACTCTACGATCTCGCCAATCGACTCGGTAATGCCGATGCGGCGCGTGATGCGTTACGCCGATACATGGAGCGTGCGCCGATGGATCGCGCTGCGCTGCTGCATCGCGGCACGCTGGCCGCGATGCACGGTGTCGATCTGGTCGAGGGCGAAGCGGCACTGCACGAATACATCAAGGGCCCGATTCTAGTGACGCAGCCGGCGGCGGATGTGGCATGGTGGCGTCTTGGACAGGTGCGCGCGAAGCGCGGGGATGTGAAGGGAGCACGCGAGGCGTACCAGCGTGCTCTGGCGCTGGATGGTCGCGATGCGGATGTGAAGGCATCATTGCGCGCGCTCGATTCGGCGAGCGAGGGGCGCTGACGGCGCGAACATGGTTTGGCCTTCGCTGCCAATTTCGTATCGCGCGGCGGCGCATCGGACTGCTCGTCATCGGACTGTGGATGATCTAGCGAGCGATCATCGCCAGTTCGGGCCGATTGACGGCCAGAGCGTCGCGAGGGGTGCGTGTGCACCTTGCGCGTGATAGATCACGACGTGCTGCTCTTCGGGCACGAGCCGCGGATTCGTGAGTGTCATCGCGACGTCGACGCGACTGAACAGTTTCGCAAGATCGGTGGCCGAGCTGGCGCTGCCGACGAGGATCACGTTGTTGCCACTGCCGCTCCCGGGCCCCCACGCCCAGAAGTCACCGGCCGTGCTGACAGGGTACGGCAACCGTGCGCGCGTGCGATAGAACGCGAGCGCGCCAGCCTGACCGTAGTTGCCACCGACCAGCGTCAGATCGGCGCGCTCTGAGGCCGGCAATCGCGACATGACCACGCCGACTGAATCCGCGAGTTCACGCCAGCCGAGCATGTCTGCGTAGTCCTGCGGCAGCTGCAGCACTTCACCCCGATTCGTTTTCACGGCTTCGGTAGTGCCGAGTGCGGCGGTGTAGCGCGTCATGGCATCCGTGCCGATCGACGGAATGCCGATCGGCCAGAGTGCGATGCTCGTCGCGAGCAGCACCGCTGGCACCGCGACCTTCACAACGGTACGCCAAGCGGTCATACGTTCGAGGGCCAACGCGCCCGTGGCGATCAGGATCGGATAGGCGGGCCCCGCGTAATACGGCTTGCCGTGCAGCACCAGCATCAACAAGACGATACACGCGGCGACGATCACCGGGACGCGTTCACGGGCCGCACCGCGCACCGCCGATGCGAAACCGGGCACCACACACCAGAGGGCACCGGCCAACATCATCAGCTGTCCCACCAGAAATCCGCGTATCGTGACATACTCGAGCTGCGCGCCGCGCAATGCCTGCATCTGTTGCAGAAATGGCCAGCCATGCGCCACCTGCCCTGTCACACTTGGCGTAGTCATGACGGCACCGATCAACACGGCAGCCCACGGCCAGCGCGTGCGCAACTGTGCGCGAAGCTGCGCGTCGAGCAGCGTGCCGCCAACGATCCCGGCGCCGACGAATGCAATCGAGAACTTGTTCAGTCCACCAAGACCAAGGCCAATGCCGACGGCAATCCACCAGCGCGGCTCGTGCTCGGAAGCCGCCAACGTCAACGCCGCAATGGCGATCGCCGCGAACAGCTGATCAAAGATCACCGGCTGCATCAACAGCGACGCGCGCAGGAAGAGCGGGGCCGCAAGCAAGGCTAGAAACGCAAGCACGCACGCGAGCGTGCCGCCACCCAGGCGACGGACGGTGTAAAGCACGACACCCGTCAGCGCCGCGCCGCCGAATGCGGCCGGAACGCGGGCCGCGAGCACTGACTCACCGAACAGCGTGCGCCCGGTCGCCGCCATCGCCGCGATCCACGGCGGGAACTGCATTCGGAACAGATCGAAGTGATCGGCCATCGCGAAGTACAGGAACTCGTCGCGATGAATGCCCCACGCGGCGTCGCGCGTCACGAGCGGCAGCACAACACGCAACACGATCAAGGCAACGATCAGGCTCGGTCGTGCCGGGGTGCGAGAGATGTCCACGTGTGTGTTGCGATGTGAGTGTCAGGCACCGCGCTCGTACTGCGCTGTCATACGTTTCACCCGATCCCCTAGTTTCTCGGAACTCAACTTCGCCCGCGTCCGGTCCACCAGAATCGGAAACGCCAGTGGCGTCGGCCGCTCGACGTCGAGCAACCGCACCGTACTGCGCTCGAGTCGCTGCAGCGTCCGCCCGATGCGGCTCGCCTCGAGCTGGCGCTCGAGCACTTCACGCTTCGCCTGCGCAATCAACAGGTTCTCGGGATCGTATTTCGTGAACACGTCGTAGAGCAATCCGCTCGACGCCTGCACCTGTTTCATGGACTTGTTCTGACCAGGAAATCCCTCGAAGATCAGTCCGGCGACGCGCGCAATTTCGCGGAACTGGCGGCGCGCGAGTTCGGCGGCGTTGAGCGACTCCGTGATGTCGTGCAGCAGATGCGCACTGCCAAGCAGGCCCGCCTCGAGCGCCTCCTCGATCGGCGCGGGCTCCGGTGACAGCAACTCGAAGCCGTAGTCATTGCACGCAAAACTGAACGTGATCGGTGCCAGCTGCGCGATGCGGTACGCGAACAGGGCCGCCAGCCCTTCGTGCACCAATCGACCGTCGAACGGATACACGAACAGGTGAAACCCTTCGCGCGTCTCGATCCGCTCGATCAGCAACTCATCCGTCGCCGGAATCCGCGACCGATCCGCCTGCAGCTGCAGGATCCCGCGTACCGCCTGCATCTCGACACTCGCGTAGATCCCCGTGCGCGCCGCCTCGAGTTTGTCGCGCACGGCCAGCGACAGCTCCGTCGAGAGTGGCATGCGCGACCCCTGCCAGCTCGGCACCGCGCCCGAAGAACTTTTCGCCTTACGGACCCATGCGGTGAGATCCTTCACGCGCACGAACTCCAGTGCGCGTCCGGCAAAAATGAACCGGTCCTTCGGCTGCAGCCGCGCGATGAAACTCTCCTCGATCGTGCCCAGTCGTCCGCCGGTCAGGAAACGCACCGACAGCGCCGTGTCACTGACGATCGTGCCGATGCTCATCTTGTGACGCTGGATCACGCGCCGGTCGCTCACGAAGTAGTGCCCGTACTCGTTCGTCACGCGCGAGTATTCCGGATACGCGCGCAACGCCGCACCACCACGCGTGACGAAGTCGAGCACCCAGTCCAGTTCTGCATCGGTCAAAGCACCGTAGGCCCGCGTCGTCCGCAATTCGGCCATCATCGCGTCGCGCGTGAAGCCGCCACCAATCGCGCGTGTCACGAGATGCTGCGCGAGCAGGTCGAGCGGACGATCAACAGGGTCGCGACTTTCGATCTTTCCCTGGGCGATCGCGTCACGCGCCGCCGCCACCTCCACCAGCTCGAACGCATGCGTCGGCACACAGACGATCGTCGACACACGACCCGGCGAATGCCCCGACCGGCCCGCTCGCTGCAACAGCCGCGCGACTCCCTTTGGACTGCCGATCTGCATCACCAGGTCAACCGGCGCAAAGTCGACACCGAGGTCCAGTGACGACGTCGCAACGACCGCGCGGAAACGCCCGGTCTTGAGACCATCCTCCACCATCTGTCGCTGACCCTTGTCCAGCGACCCATGGTGAATCGCGATCGTCTCGAACCACTCGGGCCGCGCGGCGATGATCGACTGATACCAGATCTCGCACTGCGACCGCGTGTTGGTGAAGATGATCGCCGAGTTCGACGTCTCGATCCGATCGATGACTTGCGGGAGCAGTTTCGTGTTGAGATGCCCGGCCCATGGAAACCGTTCCATCTCATCAGGCACCAGCGACTCGACCACGATCTCCTTCGGCACGATACCGCGCACCAGCACACCCGGATTCGCGACACCGTGCGCGTCGCGACCGAGTAGCGTTTCACACGCAACGTCGAGGTTGCCGAGTGTCGCCGACAATCCCCACGTCCTCAGCGTCGGGCAGATCATGCGCAATCGCGCCAGTGCCAGTTCCACCTGCACACCGCGCTTGGTCGCCATCAACTCGTGCCACTCGTCGACGATCACACACTGCAGGCTCTCGAACAGTGTCTCCTGATCGTCACGACACAACAGCAGCTCCAGCGACTCCGGTGTCGTGATCAACGCACTCGGCAAGCGCTCGCGTTGCGCCTTCCGCACTTTCTCGGCGGTGTCACCGGTGCGTGATTCGATGGTCCATGGAATGCCAAGTGCCTCGATCGGTGCCCGTAGCGCCTGCTCGGTGTCGGCAGCCAGCGCGCGTAACGGCGTGATCCACAACACCTGCAACGCCGCGTTGGCGCTGCGCTTCTTCTGCGCCGGCGCGGCCGGATGTGCGGCGCACCATGCTCGTATGGGGCCGATCCACGCAGCGTATGTCTTTCCGGTGCCGGTCGCAGCGTGGATCAGCCCCGAGGCGCCGCGCGCATACGCGCTCCACACGTCACGCTGAAACGCGAACGGCTCCCACCCATTGCCCGCGAACCACTGATCCAGCGCAGCCGCAAGTGGTGGCGTCACTCGGAGCCCTGCGTCGCACGCAACATCGCGCGAATCGTTTCCAGTGAATCGGCGTCGCGTGGCAGCTTGTCCGTGCGCCAGCGACTGATGCGCGGAAAGCGCACCGCGATACCGCTCTTGTGGCGTGTGCTTTCCTGAATGCCTTCGAACGCCAGCTCGAACACGAGCCCGGGTGTCACGGTGCGTACCGGACCGAATTTCTCGAGCGTGTTCTGGCGAACATATCGATCCACTTCTCGGATCTCGACGTCGGTCAATCCGGAATATGCCTTCGCGAATGGCACCAGCGTATCACCGTCCCACACGGCGAAGGTGTAGTCCGTGTACAGCCCGGCGCGGCGACCGTGCCCGGATTGCGCATATACCAGCACGGCGTCGACGGTCAACGGCGTGACTTTCCATTTCCACCAGTCGCCGACCTTCCGCCCGACACCATACGGCGACTGTCGGCGCTTCAGCATCAGCCCCTCGGCCCGCATCGCGCGAGAATCGGCGCGTGCCTCGAGCACCGCGTCCCACGAAGGCGATGCGACAATCGGTGACATGTGCAGCGTGCCTCCGGTTGGCAGCGTGCGCACGACCGACTCCAATGCGTCGCGTCGATCCTGCATGCTGCGCGTGCGCAGGTCGTCGCCGCCGAGTTCCAGCAGATCGTATGCGATCATTGCACAGGGTGCGTCCGACAGCAGCTTCTTGCCGACTGTCTTGCGATTGATGCGCCGCTGCAATTCCGAGAACGGCAGTGGTGCACCATCGCGCCACGCCACCAGCTCACCATCGATCACAGTGCCGTCGGGCAGGAACTCGGCCGTCTGCTCCACTTCCGGGAATCGGCCGGCCAGCAACTCCTCGCCACGACTCCACAACAGTGTCTTGCCGCGCCGACGCACGAGCTGCGCGCGAATTCCATCCCACTTCCATTCCACCTGCCACTCGTCCGATGCACCGAGCGATGCGAGCTCCTGCTCCAGCGGATACGCGAGATAGAACGGATAGGGCCGGCTCCAATCGGCATCATCTGTATCCGGATGTTTCAGCCGATCATACCACGCACCACTCGGCTCCCACTGCCCCATCAGCCGATGACTGATCGCGTCGGTCGACACGTCGGTCACCTGCGCCAACGCGCGCACCAGCAGACCGTCAGACACACCCATGCGAAACGCACCGGTGATCAGCTTGTTGAACACAAAACGCGCCGAGCCGCGCAACGTGCGCCAGATCTCGAGCAATGCGACGCGCTGATCTGCCGCGTCCATCTGACCGAGCGGCAACAGGCGCTGCTCCACCCACCACGCCAGCGATGTGTCCGACGGCTCATCGTCCGACTCCGGCACGAGCAGCGAAATCGTTTCCGCCAGATCGCCGGCCTGCGCATACGACTCCTCGAACAGCCAATCCGGAATGCCTGCCGCCTCTGCGGCCCACGCGCGCAGATCCGCCGACTTGATCAGGCGCTTCGGTCGACGCCCCACAAGAAACGACACCGCCCATGCAGCATCGGCCGACGACGCATTCCGGAAATACGCGACCAGCGCGGCCACCTTCCCCTGCGTCGCTGTCGTCGCATCGATTGCATCGTATAACTCGGCGAAGTCCTTCACGGTGTGCCCTGCGTCGTGTCGCCGAGCATATCGGGTGACGCGTCGGCGGCGGGCTCGCTCGCATCGTCACGCTCGCCTTCGTATCGCGTCGCGAGTACGTCCGCCTGCAGCCCCTTGTCGCGCAACCAGCGCACGACTGGCCCCGTGAACCCGTGCGTCACCAGCACACGCTCGGCGCCGGTCGCGTCGATCGCACCGAGCAGCTGCGGCCAATCGACGTGGTCCGACAGCGTGAAACCACGATCGACGCCGCGCCGCCGACGCGCGCCGCGCACGAGCATCCATCCGCTCGCAAACGCCGTCGAGTTCGGCCCGAACTTGCGTGCCCAGGTGCTCCCATCGGCACTCGGCGGTGCCACGATCATCGCACCGGTCGATGCACCGCGTTGTGCGGTGGCGTACTCCGTACGCGGCAGCTCTATGCCAGCCTCGCGATAGAGCGCCGTCATGCGATCCACTGCGCCGTGCACGAGAATCGGGCCGATCGATGGATCCAAGCCAGCAATCAACCGCTGCGCCTTGCCCAGTCCGTAGCCGAAGAGCAGCGAGGTGCGACCGGCGGCGACGTTCTCGCGCCACCACGCATTGATGCCGGCAAACACGTCACGCGGCGCCGGCCAGCGATAGATGGGCAGACCGAACGTGCTCTCGGTGATGAACGTGTGACACCGGACCGGTTCCCACGCGTCACAGGTCGGATCGGGATCGGTCTTGTAGTCACCCGATGCGACCCACACCTCACCGTTCAGCTCGAGACGAATCTGTGCCGAGCCAAGGATGTGACCGGCCGGATGAAACGAGATGCGAACGCCGTTGATCGTGCGCACCTCTCCGAACGCGATGCCTTCCACGCGATCGGCCCACTGCCCCAGTCGTTCCTGCGACACACCGACGCCGCGCTGTGACACGAGATATGAGCCACAGCCCCACGTCAGATGGTCGCTGTGTGCGTGCGTGACGATCGCGCGCGCGACAGGACGCCAGGGGTCGATATAGAAATCGCCGGCGTCACAGTAGAGGCCGGATTCGGTGACACGGAGCATGCGGGAATCCTACGCGCCGCGACAAGCGTGTGGCCGACCATGACCGTGGAACTTCATGACGCGGATCTGGTCAACGGGCTCGCTGTCCTCGACGCAACCTGCAGTGATGCAAAGCGCGCGATGAGTACGTCCCTTTCTGGACGCACCGTCGACACGAAGCAGCGCTGACGCTTCGGACCGGCACACGCAGCACTGCACCATTCCTTCGATGGCGGAGGTTGTGATGACGATCGCACAAGGCAAGTCCCGGAACGCGTACTTCCGACTGGGCAAAGGCCCGGCCAGACGCGATCCGCGCAACCTCCAGCTCCGCGCGCTGCTCAAGAAAGCCGTCAAGCTGCCGCTCGAATACGACTTCGATCTCAAACACCCGGCTGTGCCGACACCGATGTTCGGCAACGACCAATGGGGCTGCTGCGTGATCTCCGGCCGCGCACACCAGACGCTGCGCTTCGAACTGGTGGAACAGAAGAAGGTGCTGCCGATCACCTCGAAGGAGGTCGTCGACGAATACCTCGCACAGTCCGGCGGCGAGGATTCGGGACTGATCATGCTCGACTCGCTCCGACTCTGGCGCAAGAAGGGCTGGCTGGCCGCGAGCAAGCGCTACAACATCCGCGCCTTCTCCGAAGTGAACCGCGCGCGCCTGAGTGAGGTGAAAACAGCCATTTTTCTCAACCTCGGCGTTGGCATCGGGCTTCGGCTGCCCAAATCCGCAGAGCGTGAGCTGACGGCCGGCAAGCCGTGGACGACGACCACCGGTTCCGGCGCCACACCCAACAGCTGGGGCGGCCACTATGTCTACGTCAGCGGCTACACCAGACTCGGCCCGACCTGCGTTACATGGGGTGCGAAACAACAGATGAGCTGGGCCTTCTTCACCAAATACTGTGACGAGGCCTACGCCATCATCGACGACCTCAACACGGCGAAAAAGCGCGCGGCCATCGATGGCAAGAAACTCGACGCGTTCCTCGCCACCGTCTCGAAGCCGACTTCGCTGCGCCGCAGCACAGGCAGAAAATCGAGCGGATAAACCACGACATCACGGAAGTCCGCGTCGACGAAGTCCGCAGCGAAACGGTCCGTGTCGCGCTTCAGAGTCGCCAAGGGCGGCTGAGCGCGTGTGCCCGGGCTCGCGGCAAGCCCTTGTGCCGAAGCACTGGTCATACGAGGATGAACAGGTGAGCGACTGCGTACCACTGCGCCGTCGCGTCACCCTCCTCAGCGCCTACCCAGCCACATGGCCGCACCCGTCCTGTCCGATATCGAGATCCAGCGCGCACTCGGCCAGCTCCCTGGCTGGAGCCGACGCACGAATGTGATAGCCAAGACTTTCACACTGCCGACATTCACGGCCGGCATCGCCTTCATCCGCCGCATCGCGGACGCGGCCGAAGCGGCGCAGCACCACCCGGACATCGATATCCGTTACACGAAGATCACCATCGCGCTGAGCACCCACGACTCCGGTGGCCTGACACAAAAGGACATCGATCTCGCCAAAGCCATCGAGGGCATGCAGTCGGCGTGACGTCGTGCGCCTGCATGGCAGCGGAAAAACAAAGGGCCCGGGCTCGCAGCGATGCGGCCGGGCCCTTTGTCCATCACTCGTTCACGCGCTGGCCAACAGGCTTCAGTGCTGGCCCTGCTGCTCGAGCGTGATGCTGCCATTCGTGGTCGAGATGTTGATCGGCGACCCACCGCCCCCAAGCGTCGCGATGATCTGCTTCGCGGTCTTCGTCGTGATGTTGCCCGGAAAGCCAAGCCTCAGATCGCCGTTCACCGTGCGCATCGCCAGCGCGGCACTGAGTGTCGATGGCAACTCGACCTTCACATCACCATTCGTCGTCTCCACGGTGAGCCCACTGCCCACCGACTCGAGCCCAAGGTCGACGTCACCGTTGGTGGTGGATACCTTCAGCGTCTGCGTGCCGCCCCGCACCTGAATGTCGCCATTCACGGTCGCGAGCTGCATCGCCGTCACCACCGCGTCGACATCGATGTCCCCATTCGTCGATGAGGCGTCGAGCCTGACAGTGCGCGGCAACGTCACGGTGCCGTGCACATTCGTGCGCCCACGCATGAAGCCAGGCGATTTGTAGTTTTCGGTGTTGCCACCTTTGTAGTCGTCGGCGCTGCAGGTGCCGCTGTCACCATACAGCACACAGGCAATCACGCCGTCCGCCTCCGACAGCACCTTCACTTCCGCCGTCGGTGCGAACTGGTTCGACCGCTCGATCACGAACTGAATCTCGGCGCTGTCACCCGTGCCCTGCCGGATTTCGAAGTCACCACTCACGTTGCGCAGCCGGAGCCAGCCGTCAGCCTTCACTGGACCCTTCCAGCTGAAGGTCTCTGACGTCGGCTTCCCACGAAAAAAACACCCGCTGAGCACAGCGCTGCTGACAAGTACGAGCGCGATCGAGGCACGATTCCGCATCACAACAACTCCGAGTGGCTGGTCTGACAAACGGTACGCGATGGATCGCCCGAAGGTTTCGATGCTGGCACGAATACAGATGCAGCGTTCACTGTTCGCTGATGCGATCCAGCAACGCCAGCATCTCCGCCGGCTGCCGCACGGTGTGCGTTGGCGCAAACAGCGCCAGCTCGGCCGATGAAAACGGTCCCCACGCGGCCCATACATCGATCATCCCGGCCGCCCGAGCAGCCAGCACATCGTTCGGTGCGTCACCCACATACACTGCCCCCTCAGCCGCCACCCCCAGCCGCTCCGCCCCCAACAACAACGGATCGGGGTCCGGCTTGTGCCTCGCGGTCGACTCGGCGCCGACAATCACCTCGAACGGATCCAGCAGATCGACCTGCTTCAACGTCAATCGCGCCATCCAGTCACCCTTGCCCGTCACCACCGCAATCGGATGCCCGCGCTCGCGCAACGCGCGCAGCAACTCCCGAATGCCGTCATACTCCGTCACAAACGCAGCGAGATTCTCGACCTGAAACTCACGATACACATCAATCAACGCCTCGACACGCACGAGATCGTTCGATTCGAAATGCATGAACTGTGCACGCAGCGGTGTCCCCATCCCGCGCAACCACGTGCGCTCCTCAGGAACGTTCCCACCGATGGCCGCATAGGCCGCACGCATCGAGGCGAGCAAGAGCGGTATCGTGTCGGCCAGCGTGCCGTCGAGATCAAACAGTACCGGGCGCGGAGCGCGAATGGATGTCTGCGTCATGTCTCACGAATATAACCCGGCCCTGTTCACACCTTCGGCCGAAGCGTCACGGCCGCAATCACTCGCACTCCGTCGCCAGCTCGCACCTCTCGAGCGTGCACAACGCGCGACGCTTGCCGCATGCGCGAGGACTCGTCCGATGGTCTCTCTGCGCCGCGCACCACACCTCCGCGGTGCATGATGTTCCGCCGCACACCGGTGACATCGGCGGCAACCGTTGCACGACTGACGCGATCACTGCGCGCGATCCGATCATCTGCATCACGACGATCTTGCAGTCGCTGATCGCGCGCGTCAGTCACGACCGCCGTCATCTCCCGATCGGCGAGGTGGACGCGCACGGCATCGCGCACCATCCGCCGCTGGTCCGAGCGCTCGCGCGGTTCCGACGCAACAGCTTCCGCCGCGGCCAGCGCGTCCCAGTCCTTCGCGCGCGGTCGCCTGATTCCATGTGTATCCACCGCCACGATCCAGTGTCCCTGCGCGACGCGCACTTCGGCAATCGTCATCGGGCGGCGAATCACATCGGTCGTCATCGTCGCCCACCCGCGCACGCGCCGACCACACGCCACGACATCACACAACTCTCGCAACACACGCGCGCTGCGCGGTTCCTCGTCACACGCGCTGTCGAGCACACGCATGCGGCCGCGCTTGGATGCAACAAGCGATCGCACGGTGCGGTGCACGTCGCACAGTGGCGCAGGCAGGTGCACGACACTCACCACCGGCACGCCCGCGCCGATGCGTGCTGCCCGACCGATGCGCTGGTCGATGCGTGCGGCGGTCCATGGCAGGTCGAGGTGCACCACGGTCGCGACGCCCGCCAGTGACAGTCCTTCGCTGACGACGTCGGTGGTGATCAGCAGGCGCACGCCGTCATGTCGATCCCGAAACTTCGGTGACAGGAGTCGCTCGAGTGCCTCCTCGCGTGTGATGACGCCGCTGGTGATGTGCGCGGTTGTTCCGCCGAGCCATGCGATGCCGGGGCGACTGCGGAGCTGGCTGTAGAACGCCTGGGCGGTGGCGTTGAACTGCGTGAACGCCACTACCGGCGTGCGGCTCCATCGGGCCAGCCGTCGGAGCGCGCGCGCGCGCGCTGCATCGGTCGCGCCATTGAGCTGCGGCAGCATTTTTTCGAGGGCACGTCGCTGCCGTCGTGCGGCCGCGACAATCCCTGGTGCGACGCGCGCAACGGGTGTGGAGAGCAACGCGGCCATCGCCAGTTGCACGGCTCCGTGCTCGGACTGAAACGCGCGTTTGAGGTCGGCAGTGGGCTCGACGTGGTCGCGTGCGGCATGTTCGATGGCGAGGGTGACAGCGATGCGGCGACGGATGCGCGAGATCGCTGCCGCTTCACTGGAGCGAAGCGCGTGGAGCAAGCCGAGTTGAATGAGGCGATGTGTTTCGGGTGGATCGTTGGTGAGTGGCGGGAGCGTGGTGATGGCGTGTGGAACAGGTGAGTCAACGACGCGCAGCGGGAGATCGCGACGATGTCGGACCTCGGGCAGCGCTTCGATGTGTTGATGATTGCCGCCGGCGGCGAGGATCTCCGCGAGAGTGCGTCGGAGTGTGAGTCGCCGTCGCAGCACGCGTGCCGATGCGCGTGTGGGTGGCAGGTGGAAAAGGGTGATGATGTGTTGGAGGTCGTGTGTGTGGTTGTGGATTGGCGTGGCGCTGAGCAGCAGGACCGGGGTATTCGCGCAGAGTGCGGCGGTGCGGCGGTATCGGCGTGTGGATGGTGTGCGCAGGTGGTGTGCTTCGTCGATGATGACGAAGGCGGGTTGTGCGAGTGTGAGGGCTGTCGGGCTGCTGAGTCGTTCGGTACTGACGAACTGCACGGCGACTCCGGTCTCGCGTGCCGCATCATTCCAACGCGTGCGCAGGCTGGCTGGCGCAATTACCAGCGGCGTGAGGCCGCGTGCTGTTGCGACGGCGAGTGCGACGTAGGTCTTGCCGAGTCCGGGTGGGTCGGCGAGGAGGGCCCCGCCGTGGGTGGCGATGCGATGCAGGAGCCAGTGGGTGGCGGCTGTCTGGTGTGGCAGCAGGGTGATATTGCCGAGTGTGATGGGGGCGGCGCTGAACTCGAGTGCGCGTGCGCGGAGTGCGAGGTGGGCGAGTCGTTGAGCGATGGCGTGCGCGTGGGTCATGACGCGGCGCGTGTGCGGTGCTCGCGGTCGACACGGATCGCGTCGCTGGTCCAGGCAAGGAGCGGTGCGATGTCGTCGTGTCGGACGCCGTAGGCTTCGAGGGTGGCGCGATGCAGTGTGTCGGCATTGACCGATTCGCCGCGTCGATATCGCGCAGCGATCGGCGCGAGGAGTTCGCGGGTGCGGTGCCAGTGCGGCATCGGGAGTGCGAGCACTGTCCAGCCGAGGAATCGGTGGTAGCCACCGCGTGCCGGTTCGGCGACGAGGGAGAGCCAGGCGGTGGTGGTTGGCGCGTTCAGCAGCGCGGCGAGGGCATGTGCGTCGACGGGATCGTGGAGTCGGACGCCGTAGCAGGTATTAAGCGGGACGGTGGTGTTGTGTGGGGCGAGAATCGTGGCGCGCAATGAGCGCCCGATGTCGGCCCAGACGACCCGCCATCCGGTACTGCCGAGGAGGTCAGTGCGGAAGAGCGACCACCACGGTTCGCGCGGGCGGAGATCGGTGCGTGCGGTAAGTGCGCGCTCGTGTGGTGCGAAGTGTCGCGAGAGCGGTGCCGGGAGTCGCGCGAGCATACGGCCATCGGGATCGGTGGGGACGACTATCGCGCCGTGGCTTTCTGGCGCGTGCCAGGCGCGCACCTCATCGCCGCGCATGACGGGTCGTGTCCATGGGCGGAGTGCATGTGGCACGTCGGCATCACTGAGCAGGAAGGCGTCGTTGCAGCCCGTCTTGATGCCCAGCGATGGTGCGGGAAGGATGGAATCCATCCAGCGTGTGCCGGCGTGGGCGAGGGTATCGGCGGCGATGCGGACGGCTTCCGGAATGACGCGCCATGGAGCGCCGGGGTGTTCGGCGACGGGGAGTTGTGTGGCGGGCGTGCGGAAGTGGTGCATGGCGCCGGAGGCGTCGGTGGTGTGGCAGTCGACATGTCCGGTGTGCATGGTGGGATCTCCGGCGCGCGGCGGCGTGTGTTGCAGGACGATGGCGGACGGATAGACGGCGGCGGAGAATCCGCCGGCATTGGCGGAGTGATCGCGGAGGTGCGTGGGTGTGGCGTGTTGGAGCAGGTGTTGCCTCAGTGCGCCGGCTGAGACGGAGCGCCAGAGTTTGGCGGGGAGGAGGAATGCGAGGGTGCCGTTGGGTCGTGTGAGTTCGAGTCCGCGTTGGGTGAACGGGATGGCGATGTCGGTTTGCACGCCGAACGCGGTGTGGCCGGCGACGTGGCGTGTGACACTCGCGAATCGGGTGCGGAGATTGGCGCGTGTGGCGGCGTCGAGGTGGTGCGAGCGGACCCAGGGTGGGTTGCCGATGACGAGGTCGAAGCCACCGGCGGTGGCGGCGTCGCTGAAGTGGGTGCGGAAGTCGAAATCGATGGCGCCGCCTTCGTCGAGTCGTCGGCGTGCGCTCCGCAGTTCACGCAGCAGGGTGCGAATTGTGGCCAGTCGTCGGCGTTGGGTGGCGGTGAGTCCGTTGCGCGCGTCGAAGAGGTTCCGATTCCGTGCAAGTCGGAGCAATTCGGCGCGTTCGTGTTGCAGCGAATCGATGCGCAGCGTGGCGATACGGAGCGCGCTCTGTCGTTCAGCGGCGTCTATTCGTGCGGCGCAAGTGCGTTTCCGTGCGCCGGTGCTGCGGGCATAGTGTTCGCGGAGTTGTGTGATGCGGGCGGCGTGTCGTTCTGGCGCATAGTCGCTGAATGCATCATTGCCGAGTGCGTCGCCGATGCGGATATGGTGATCGAGGTTGGGGAGCGGGGTGATGTCGGTGGGGTTGGTGGTGTCGTCATCGATGACGACGGAGAGCCAGAGTCGGAGTTCGCAGAGCCAGACGGCCATGGGTGCGATATCGACGCCGAAGATCGAGTGGGTGAGGACGTGTCGGCGGATGACGGAGGTGGGGCGTGGGTCGCCGAGTTGTGTGCGGAGGGTGGCGAGGCGTTCGAGGGTGGCGACGAGGATGCTGCCGGAGCCGCAGGCGGGGTCGAGGACGCGGAGTGCGTCGATGGCGGAGAGCAGCGAGTGGCTGTCTGCGGTGGTGAGCATTTCGCCGGCGAGTGCGGCGCGAACGAGTGCGTGTGGTTGGGGGATGGCGAAGGAGAGTGCGTCGTCGACGAGTGAGGAGACGATGGATGTTGGCGTGTAGAACGTGCCGGAGCCGCGGCGTTGTGCGGTATCCATGAGGGCTTCGAAGGTTCTGCCGAGCAGGTCTGGATCGATGGCGGCTTCTGACCAGGAGCGGGTGTCTTCGCGTGCGGTGAATCGGAAGCGGGCGAGGGTGTCGAGGAGGAGTGGGGCGAGAAGTTCGTCGCGGATGTGCGGGTGTCGTGCGCGGCGTTCGAGTGCTGAGGCGGCGAAGAGGCCACCGTTGAGGAACGGGATGGTGCCGAAGGCGCGCGCGGTGGGTGCGCGATTGCGTCGCGGTGTATTGAGGGTGCCGAAGGTGAGTGGTGCGATGAGGCGGTGGGTGAGTCTGCCGCCGGAGACGAGGATGTCGTCGGCGTGTCGGGCGAGGAACGCGCGGTCGTTATCGAGCCATCCTTTCGTTTCGATGAACTTGAGGAAGAGGAGGCGAGCGACGTGGATGAGTGCGAGGGTGCGTCGTTCGTCGTTGGCGAGGCGGGTGGGCCAGGCGTTGGCGATCTCGGTGACATGTGATTCGAGGGCGCGGAAGAAGCGGCGTCCGATGGCGTGTCGGCCAAGGAGTTCGTGAAAGCGCAGGCAGGTCGTGGTGGGATCGGTGTGCCAGGCGGCGGCGAGCGCGGCGACGGTTTGTGCGTCGGAGTCGAGGACGTCGGTTGGTGCCGTGGTGAGGACGGCGAGTCGGGGGCCGCGGGCGGAGCTGAGCCATGTGGCGATGGCGAGCGGACCGTCTGCGGTGGTGTGGAGGATGATGAGGTAGCGACGTGAATCGGCGAGGCGATCGAGGTGTGAGGTGATGCGTCGAAGGCTGTCGCGCCAGTGCGTCGGGTCGAGGTTTTCGATGAGGAGGAGAGCCCAGTCGGTATCGCGCGTGATGCGGGCGACGCGGAGATCGGGTGCGGGATTGGTGAAGCCAAGTGCGGCGAGTGGGCGCGTGGAGAGGCGATGGGGAGTGGTGGTGAAGCCGAGTGCGTGCGCGAGCGCGATGCGTCCGCTGGCGGAGTGAGTATTGGTGAGGAGCGTGTGGGCTGCGCGCGTGGTGAGCATGGCGCGACAGTAGCATCGGGCGGGTGAAGGCTTAGCATCCCGATCATGCAGATATCATCGAAAGTTCGATGGCCTGTGGTGTTGGCGCCTGGCGCGCGGGTGGCGCTGGTGTCGGCATCGGGGCCGTTGCGTGGGGAGTCGGATGTGGCGCGTGCGGAGTCGCATGTGCGGCGGTTCGGATGGGAGCCGGTGCGTGGTACGCATGTGTTGGGGCATCGCGGGTATCTGGCGGGGAGTGATGCGGAGCGGTTGGCGGATCTGCAGTGGGCGTTGGATGCGGATGATGTGGATGCGGTGTGGTGTGTGCGTGGCGGTTATGGGATGACGCGGATCGTGTCGGAGGTATCGCTGGCGCGATTTGCGCAGCGGCCAAAGGCGGTCGTTGGATTTTCGGATGTGACGGCGCTGCACTGTGCGGTAGCGGCGCGTGTCGGTGTGGTGACGTTTCATGCGCACACGGCGCGTGCGGAGTTGCCGGCGATGAGTGCGGCGCAGGTGCGGGCGGCGCTTACGCGAAGCGGCGATGTGTGCGGTGCGTGGGCTGATGCCGTGGCGGTGCGCGATGGTGTGGCGCGCGGGCGGCTGGCGGGCGGGAATCTGGCGCTGCTGGCGGCGTTGTGCGGGACGCCGGATGCGATGAACGGTGACGGCGCGATCGTGGTGCTGGAGGATGTGAATGAATCCGCGTATCGCGTCGACCGGATGTTGCGACAACTCGAGCAGAGTGGGGTGTTCCGTGGGTGTGTGGGGTTGGCGGTGGGTCAGTTCACGAATGTGGTGGCGGACGAAAATGTCGATGCGCTGACGATGGAGCAGCTGGTGGCGGAGTTGGCGGAAAGGATGGATGTGCCCTGCCTGTCGAACTTGCCGATCGGGCATATTGCCGATCAGTGGACGCTGCCGTTGGGCGCGTCGGCGGTGCTCGACGTGGGGGCGCGTTCGGTGATGGTCGAGTTGTCAGACGCAGTGCTCATTTGAATCGAGAGGATGGCATGAAGACAGCGGCTGAGCTGTTCGGTGAAGCGAAGGAACGTGTGACGCAGGTGACGGCGGCGGAGACGATTGCGAAGCGTGCGGCCGATTCGTCGCTGGTGCTGATCGATGTGCGTGAAGATCGCGAGTGGAATCTCGGCCATGCGGCGGGCGCCGTGCACATGTCGCGTGGCACGTTGGAGAGCAAGATCGATGCGGTCGTGCCACGAGCGGCGACGGTGGTGTTGTACTGTGCGAGCGGGAATCGATCGGCGCTGGCGGCGGAGTCATTGACGGCGATGGGGTATTCGAATGTCGCGTCGATGGCGGGTGGATTCCGCGGCTGGGTGGATGCGGACGGCGAGGTCGAGGGATGAGAGTTGGGCGGAGACTGTGGTGTCGGCAGCGGCGAGGTGTGGGGTGATGGACTCGCTGGCGGTGGCGCTGCAGGCTCGTGTGCGTCTGGAGGAAGTGGAGGAGGAGGGGCTGCGGTGGGCGGCGGTGGCGCTGGTGTTGCGCGGTGAGACCGTGGACGATGCGTCGTTGTTGTTCATCCGTCGTGCGGAGCGGGTTGGTGATCCGTGGAGCGGTCACGTGGCGTTTCCGGGAGGTCGTCGGGATGCGACGGATGCGACGCTCGAGGAGACCGCGCGACGGGAGACGCTGGAGGAGTTGTCACTGGATCTGGCGACGGATGCGCGCCTGATTGGTGTGCTCGATGATTTGCGAGCGCGGTCTGCGGCGTTGCCCTCGATTGCGGTGCGTCCGTTTGTGTATGCGTTGACGCGTGATGTCGGGCTGATGCCGAATGAGGAGGTGCATTCCGCGTTCTGGATGCCGGTGTCGCAGTTGCGGGATCCGGCGCGATCGGCGGAGCATGTGTTCGAGCGTGCGGGGGCGCGGTTGGCGTTTCCGGCGTATCGGTGGGGGGACGATGTGGTGTGGGGGATGACGGAGCGGATCGTAACGCAGCTCTTGTCTGTGCTTTCTCGCGCGTGACAACTGCGTTGGGGGCATAGAACGGGGAGGTGGGGGAGTGCGTGACTTGCGGACGTTCGTGAAATGCGACGCTTCGATATGTGGAAAAAGCAGAACCGCCCCGCATCGGAGAGATGCGGGGCGGTTCCATTTTGATTCGACTACATCGTGGCGATCATCTCATCGCGATCAGGTCGTGGCGACTTTCGCGGTGACCTTGCCGGTGGCGAGGTCGAGGGTGAAGACCTTGCCGTTGACGACGAGGTCGACGAACTGGGTGCCGTTGAAGGTCACGACAGAATTGCGCGTCGTCACGATCGTGCCATTCGTGGCATCAGTGCGGGTGACCTTGTAATTGCGCGTGATCGTGCCGCTGACGGGCCACGCATCGGGCATGCGGATGGCAGGCGTGATGACGTTCGCGATCGCGACCGAGGCTTCGAGATCGTAGTCGCGTGTCAGACCATTCGGGCCGGCGCTGTCGCGAAGGAACTTCGTCTTCTGCTTTTCGGTCGAACCGACACCGTTGATGGTGACGGTAGTGTTGGCGCCGAGCAGGCCGGAGAGCGTGATATCGCGATTGCGCGACATGCTGCCGCTCCACTTGTCACGCGTGATCGTGCCGCTGACCGCCCACTTGAAGTTGGCCGCAGCGGTGGTGCTGGTGCTGTACGCACTCTGGCCGGCACCTGCCGCATCGAGATAGGCGTAGCTGCGCGTGGCCGTGAACGGGCCGCGGACCTTGTCGACGCAGACGAAGCGCTTGGCGGTCGCATCGTACGGGCACGATTCCCAACGACCGAAGCGCTCGAAATCGATGGTGGCAAGGCCGAAGGCGCCGCGGTTCACCTTGAACGTTTCGACATCTTCCTGGGCGGCATCACCGGAGACAGTGGCGACGTCGAGGGTCGTTGCGGCGGAGACGGAGGCGGAGACGCCGGCGTCAGTCGGTGAGGACGCGCTGTCACCGCAGGCGGTGAACAGGGCGGCGACGGTCAGCGCAGTGGCGGCGCGCAGCAGAGTCGTGGTCTTCATGGTCTGGATCCTTGAGTCGGCGGTCTGGAAGAATTGGCGGCGCAGATGATCGCGTCGTGGGACATCAAGGCAGACTCCGTGCCATTCTCGACGTTAAGGCGCGCTGCTCAGGATTCGGTTTTTGTGGGAGTGGTTGCGAATCGGGGGGTTGTACCGTCTGGCCGTCGGCATAGTTTCGGATAGACGAAACCTCATATTCGCCAGACCATGACACTTCCCAGCCGGACGCCGCGCGACCCGTCCGCACCCGACGAGACCGGTACGCCCGTCGCCGAGCCAACCGGTGCGGGCGCTATCCCCGGCTGGCGACGCACCCGCGAGGCACCCTCGCTCGCGGAGGCCTATCGCACCGTCCCCGTCAGCACCGGCAACTGGTTCCGCAAACTCCTCTCGTTCGGCGGACCAGGCTACCTCGTCGCGGTCGGATACATGGATCCCGGCAACTGGGCCACGGACCTCGCCGGCGGCGCCCAGTTCGGCTACTCGCTGCTGTACGTGATCCTGATCAGCAACCTGATGGCCGTCCTGCTCCAGGGGCTCTCCTCCAAGCTCGGCATCGTCACCGGCCGCGATCTCGCGCAGGCCTGCCGCGACGCCTACCCGAAGCGCATGGCCTTCGCGCTCTGGGTCATCGCCGAACTCGCCATCGCGGCCTGCGATCTCGCCGAAGTGATCGGCACCGCCATCGCGCTGCAGCTGCTCTTCGGTATTTCGCTGCCGCTCGGTGTCATCCTCACCGCGCTCGACGTGCTCGTGGTGCTCTGGCTGCAAGGCAAGGGCTTCCGCCTGCTCGAAGCGATGGTCATCGCACTCGTGGCCGTCGTCGGGGTTTGTTTTCTCTTCGAACTGATTCTCTCGCGCCCCAACGTGCCCGAGGTCCTGCGCGGCTTCATTCCGGGCAGCGAGATCATCGGCAATCGCGATATGCTCTACATCGCGATCGGCATACTTGGCGCGACCGTGATGCCGCACAACCTGTATCTGCATTCGAGCATCGTGCAGACGCGCAAGTACGAAGAGACCTCGGCCGGCAAGCGCGAAGCCGTAAAATACGCGTTCGCCGATTCGACCATCGCGCTCACGTTTGCCCTCTGCATCAACGCGGCCATCCTGATCGTGGCCGGCGCCACTTTCCACAACTCGGGAAACAGCGGAGTCGCCGAAATTCAGGATGCGTGGAAGCTGCTCACACCGCTGCTGGGTGCCGGGGCGAGTACGGTGTTTGCCCTTGCACTCCTCGCGTCCGGCCAGAATTCCACACTGACCGGTACGCTGGCCGGACAGATTGTGATGGAAGGATTCCTCAACCTGCGTCTGCAACCGTGGGTGCGCCGGCTCATCACGCGCGCAATTGCGATTGTCCCGGCCGTCATCGTCAGTATCTTGTACGGCGCCCGCGGTACATCCCAGCTTCTCGTGCTCAGTCAGGTGATACTCAGCCTGCAGTTGTCCTTCGCGGTGTTTCCGCTGGTCGCATTCACATCGGACCGCCGCAAGATGGGCGAGTTCGTGAATGCGCCCTGGCTGAAGGCGCTTGCGTGGACGATTGCGATCGTGATCGCGGCGCTCAACGCGTGGCTGTTGTATCAGGTCATCGGCGACTGGTTGCGCTGACCATGTACACACACGTCCTCGTGCCGCTCGAGAACTCGCCGTACGATCAGGCGATCCTGGCACACGTCCGCACGCTCGCCTTGATGTGTCAGGCGAAGATCACGCTCATTCATGTTGCGGATGGATTCGCTGCGCGCAATCTCCAGTCGCTCAAGCTGCGGGAGTCGGAGGAGATGCGGGCCGATCGCGTATACCTCGATCAGTGTGCGGCCGATCTCGCCACGTGCGCACTCGACGTCGAATCGGTGCTCGCATCCGGCGATCCGGCCACTGAAATCTGCGCCGCTGCCGAACGCGAATCGTGTGACCTGATTGCGATGGCCACGCATGGCCACGGTTTTCTGAACGACGTGGTGCGCGGCAGTGTCGCCAATCAGGTGCGGCATCGTTGCCTGGTGCCGGTGCTGCTCGTGCGTGGCGCAGCCGCCAGCCCATCCGCCCGCCCCACGAAATGACCGACACGCCGCGATCGTCTGCGCCGATCGCGCCACTCACGGCGTCGGTCGAAGACTACCTGAAGGCGATCTATGCCATTCAACAGGGCGGTGACGCGGCCACCACCAATGCTCTCGCCGAACGTCTCGAACTTGCGCCCGCCAGTGTCAGCGGGATGGTGCGTCGGCTCGCGACGCAGGGACTGCTCGAGCACGAGCCGTATCGTGGCGCACGTCTCACGGCCTCCGGCCGCATCGCGGCGCTGCGCACGCTGCGTCGGCACCGCATCCTCGAGAGCTATCTCGCCACGGTGCTCGGTGTGCCGTGGGACGACGTGCACGCCGAGGCGGAGCAGCTCGAACACGCGGCGTCCGACGCACTCGTCGATCGCATGGCGCACGCGCTTGGCGATCCGATGTTCGACCCGCATGGCGCACCGATCCCGTCGCGCGACGGCACCGTCGACGAAACGCGGCACGCCACACTTGCCGATTGGCCGCTGGGCACTCGCGGTACGGTGATGAGCGTTAGCGACAAGGATCCTGCGATGCTGCGGTATCTCGGTGAACTCGAACTGCGACCTGGTGCCATGATTCACATCCACGCGCGTGCGCCTTACGATGGCCCGATCGAAGTGATGGTCGGCGCGGTGCTGCGCCAGATCGGACCCACCGCCGCCCGCGCCGTTCGCATCGCCGCGCAGTCGTGACGCGCGCGTGGGTCGCCGCTGCACTCGGTGCGCTGTGCTGTGTCGCGCCTGTGGTTCCTGATCCGCTCGACGCGCAGGTCATCGACTCGGCGCCGACGCACCCCACAATAGTTCGCTCAATCGCACTCGACGCCCGGCTCGCCTCCGACGCCGGACTACGACTCGGTGACACGGTGCGCATCTCCGCCGCACCGAATGACACCGCCGCTGAACGCGTCGTGGTCAGCGCATTCCTCGCGCGGCGTGCCGATCCCAGCGAGATCGCCCGGTCGGAATATCGCGCCCGGTTGCATCTGGATCAGTTGCAGCGCCTGATCGGGTACGGCGATCGCGTCGATCGATTCGCGATCCGTTCCACCGGCGACAGCGCGCGCAGCCGCCTGCTCAACACGATCAACAACGCCGCGTTCGGATTCCGCGCCTGGCCGAGTGCCGAAATCGCGGTGCGCACCAGTCGAACGTTTCAGGTCGTGCGTCGATTCCACCGTGCGATCGGAGTCATCACCATCGTTGCCAGCGCTGCGTTCCTGCTCTGCATCCTGCTGCTCAAGATCGATGAACGTCGTCGCGATATCGCCGCGTTGCGCATGATGGGGATCTCGGCCAGCACGATCGTCCGCTCCGTCGTGCTCGAGGCGGGAACCATCGCACTGCTCGGCTCGATGAGCGGAGTGATACTCGGCATCGTGATGGCCAGACTCGTGAACTGGCATTTTCAGGGCGTGCATCGCACGACACTCGCGTTCACGTTCGTCACCGGAGAAACGGTGATGCTGGCGTGCGGCTTGTCAGTGGTGCTGGGTGTCGTTGCCGGGTGGGTCGCTGCGCGACGCCTCGTGGCGGTCCCGGCGCTCACACTGCTCGGACGCTGATGCCATTCCGACTCGCGTTCCTCGCACTGCTCCGCCACAGGGCGCGCACCGTGCTCGCGCTGCTCGGCATCGCCGTCTCGGCGGCACTGTTGCTGGACATGGTGATGCTCGCCACTGGTATGCGCGACAATTTTCAGGGATTCCTGTTGTTGCGTGGGTATCAGCTGCGTGTAGCCCCGAAGGGTACACTGCCATTCGACAGTGACGCGACCATCGACAGCGCGGCCTCCCTCGTCGCCGCAATCGAACGTGTGCGTGGTGTCACCGCGGTGAGCCCTGTGCTCGGTGCACAATCGCAGACGACTGTCCGTGATTCCACGGTCACGGCATTCACGCTCGGAATCGACGCGCGTGTGCAGGGTGACTATGAACTGCTGCGTGGCGCGGATATCGGCGACAGCGCAAGTCTGGTCGTGAACGAGCACTGGCTCGCGCTCACACGACACACGCTCGGCGACACCGTGCAGCTGGCCGTCGGCTATGATCCGCAGCTGCGGACGGTCGTGGGCCAGCGCTCGTTCGTTGTGCGCGGCGTCGCGCGATTCTACTACACGGGCGCCACACAACCGACGATCGCCATGCGTCTGCCCGTGCTGCAGGCGATGGGTGGCAGTGCGCGCCGCGATCACGTGTCGCTGCTGATGGTGAAAGCAGGCGACGGCGTCGATGTCGAAGCCGTACGCACGCAGATACAGGCCGCAAGCGCGAGGGTCTCAGCGATCTCACTCGAGGGCGCAACGGCGCAGGTGGAACAGCGGCTCGCCTATTTCCGTCAGCTCGCGCTGGTGCTTGGCAGCATATCGCTCGGTGTCGGAATTCTGCTCGTCACAACGCTTATCACAATCGGCGTCAATGAACGCGCCGGTGAGATCGCGGTGATGCGAGCGATCGGTGTCGCAAAGCGCAGCATCGTGAAGCAAGTTGTCACCGAAGGCCTGGTTTTGAGCGGTGTCGGCGCGTTGAGCGGATTGCTGATTGGCCTTGTCACCGCGCAATGGCTCGAACGCATTCTTTCTGACTTTCCCGGCATGCCCGCGACGTTTCGCTTTTTTGTCTTCCAGCCGTATGACGCCGGCATCGCCCTTGGAATGCTCGCAACGGCCGGTGTGCTGGCCGGCATCTATCCGGCGTGGCGCGCTTCCTCGTTGCCGATTGCGGGAACGTTGCGACGCGAGGCCGTGGCATGAACGCGATCGTGCAGGTGCGCGATCTCGCGCGTGACTACAGCATGGGCAGCGGAGCAGTGCATGCGCTACGCGGCGTGAGCTTCGATGTGAACGAAGGTGAATGGGTCGCGATCGTGGGACCGTCCGGCTGCGGCAAGAGCACGCTGCTCAACCTGCTCGGCGCGGTCGACACGCCTGACGCGGGTGCGCTGACGATCGCTGGCGAACGCATCGACCGACTCGGTGATCACGCCGCCACAGCATTCCGGTTGCGACGCATCGGCTTTGTGTTCCAGCGTTTTTACCTGATGCCAGCGCTGACAGCAGCCGAAAACGTGGAACTGCCGATGGCCGAGGCGAAGGTTGCGCGTGACGTGCGACGCGCTCGTGTTCAGGAGCTGCTCGGCTATGTCGGACTCGCCGGTCGGGCCGATCATCGGCCGTCACAACTGAGCGGTGGTGAACAGCAGCGTGTCGCGATCGCACGCGCGCTCGCCAACAAGCCAGCGCTGCTGCTGGCGGATGAGCCCACCGGTGAACTCGATGCCGCAACTGGCCTTGAGATGATCGACCTGTTCCGGCGGCTCAATCGCGACGGTACCACGATCGTCGTCGTCACCCACGACGCGCAGATGGCTGCTGCCGCCACGCGTCGCATCCAGATGCGCGATGGTGCAATTGTCGCAGAGGCAGTTTCGTGATCTGGCGACTCGCGCTGCGGAATCTTGGCTTCCGGAAGATGCGCACGCTGTTTCTGCTGGCCGGATACGGACTGGGTGTTGCGGTGATGATCGTGCTGCTGTCGGTGGGCGATGCCATGATTGCGCAGGCGAGCGACGAGAAACTTGTCGGTGGCGGCGACGTGACCGTGCTGCCCGAAGGGCTGGATGTGGAGGTGATGAAGACGGGCGGCGTCGGCGGCATGTTCTTTTCCATCGCCAACGCACGATTCCTCTATCAGCAGTTGCTGGCGTCACCGCGACACGCTGCGCAGGTCAGCGCCGTCGCTCCCCAGATCGAATCGAAGCTGCTCTACGTCACGCTGCCCGATCGGCGTGAATTCCCGGTGCGCGCCGCTGGCGAAATCCCCGATGCCACGCGCGCAGTCGGGGCGGCGGCGCCGCTGACAAACGGCACCTGGCGTGATGACGACGGTGATCGACGCTGGGCTGCACCGACGCTCGTCGAACTACGCCACGACGCGGATCATTTCCACCTGCCGCCGGCAGACATCGCGACGCCGGAGAGCTGGGGCGAGTGGCACTACTTCAACGTGCTCTCCGCCGATGCGACGCGGTGGTTCTTCATCACCTACATCGTCGGTGGGGCAGTGCCGGCGGGCCAGTGGGGCGGTCAGGTCCTCGTGACAGCGCACGAGACCGGCCGGCCCTCGCGCCGTTTCTCGATGGCTGTTCCGCGCAGTGCGATTCGTTTCAGTACGCGGGATGCGAACCTCGACTTCGGCGCAGCCGGCGATGTGCATCTCGCGCAGAATGGCGGCTATCTGCTGAAGGGTGTTGCGCGCGCGGAGGATGGCAGCGGTGCGAGGTTGCGACTTGAACTCGAGGTGACGCCAGCGGTGCGTGCATATTTCCCCGGCGCGACACTCGTCAGCGGAACCGCGCCGTCGGGATATGCGGTGCTCGGATTGCGCTCGGCGGCTACTGGATCGATCTGCATCGCGACAGCGTGCGAACAGTTCGATGGTGCGCAGGCGTACCACGATCACAACTGGGGCACGTGGCAGGGCGTGACGTGGGACTGGGGCGCCGCACGCGCCGGCGCATACACGATTCTGTACGGTCGGGTACGACCACCCGCGAACGCGAATGCAGTGGAAGCGCCGCTGTTCGTGTATGTCGTTGATTCGCTTGGCTTTCGCGCGGTGTTTCGCCCACGCGCAATTCGCTACGACGACACGCGCGCGGTGCGCGGACCGGGTGTTGGTCCGGCGACGGCGCGCCTGTTCGACGTGCGCGGCGCCGACACGCTCGATTTGCGGCTCGCGATCGATGATGCGGTCGCTTCGGACACGCGGAGAGGCCTGATCGACCGAGGTGAGGGGGAGTATGCGCGCCGGTTGGCGACGCCGTGGTTTCTGCAGATGAAAGGCCGTGCTCGCCTGTCGGGTCGCGTGTCAGGCGCCGCGATATCCGGAGAAGGGATCGGATTCTTCGAAACGTATCGATAATGTGTTGATACTGTCTCGTTGGATGCAAATCTTAAGCTTGGAATAGATGGAGTTCCGAGCATATCCAATGTGGCACTTGGCCCCTCTTCCCCCGCCTGCGACCTTTGAGGCATGGCAGCCACGATCCGGCTCGGCACACAGGGCTGGAATTACGACGCGTGGGTCGGCGCGTTCTATCCGTCCGGTACGAAAGCGCCCGACTATCTCGGCGTGTATTCCCGCGCGTACTCCACGGTTGAGATCGACTCGACCTTTTACGCGATCCCGTCAGTTCGCAGCGTGCGCGGGTGGGCCAACAAGGTCCCCGAGGGCTTCAAATTCGCCCTCAAACTCCCGCAGGAGATCACGCACGACAATCGACTGCGCGAATCGGGCGACCTCACCAACCTCTTTCTCGATCGCGCCCGCGAGCTCGAATCCAAGCTTGGCATCATTCTGATCCAGCTTGGACCGGATTTCTCGCCGACGGAATTGCCGGCGCTGGCCGCATTCCTCCCCACGCTGCCCACGAAGGAGATCCCGTTCGCGATCGAGTTCCGCCAGCGCGGATGGATCAACGAGGGGGTGCTGGCGCTGCTCAAGGAATACAAGGTCGCGATGACGCTCACCGACGCGCGCTGGATTCCGCGCAAGCAGATGCTGGCGCTGGCCGAAAATCCGACGTCGCCCACGGCATATCTGCGATGGATGGGGCCGAACCGTGACTTCACCGACTACAGCCACATTCAGGTCGATCGCACACGTGAGCTGAACGCCTGGGCGACGGCCATCAAGGGCCTCCAGACGCGCGTGAAGACCATCTACGGGTTCGTGAACAACCACTTCTCCGGCCACAGTCCGGAAAGTGTGCGTCAGCTGCAGCGCCTCCTCGGACAGACACCGGTGACGCCAGACATGCTCGGCGAACAGATCTCGCTCTTCTAGTCTGACCTGCCGTGGATACCGAAGGTTCGGCAGGCGGCATGCGACCGCGCGTCGTCGTGTTCATCGTGCTCGCCCTCGCGCTCGCGTCGCTGTTTGTGCGTCTGGGCTTCTGGCAGCTCGATCGCCTCACCTGGCGCCGCGCCTTGAACGCGGAAGTGGCGCAGCACATCACCACACCGCCAGTGCCGATCGACTCGTTGCCGCGTGACAGTGCCGCGATGCGCTATCGGCGCGTGCAGCTGACCGGTGTCTTCGACTACGCCAACGAGATCGTCATCACGCAGCGCATCCGCGGTGGTTCGCCCGGCGTGAATCTTCTCACGCCTCTCCGCATTCCCGGTCGTGATTCGGCGTATCTCGTGAACCGTGGCTGGGTCTATTCGCCTGACGGCAAGGACGTCGACCAGAAACAGTGGCGGGAGCCAGATACCGCCACCGTCGTTGCTTTCGCGCTCCCGGCGCCGTCGCCAATCGCCAACGCGGCCGGTGTCGTGAGCCCGAAGATCATGCGCTCGCTTGACTTCGATGCGATCCAGAAAGGTCTGCCGTATCCCGTCGCACGCGTGCAGCTCATTCAACTCGGCGACACCGCACCCGCCGCCAACATCCCGCCGCGCCTCGAACCGCCGGCGCCGAGCGAAGGGCCACACAAGAGCTACGCTGTGCAGTGGTTCAGCTTCGCCGCCATCGCGATCTTCGGCGCGGGCATCTTCGCCTACAACGACCGCCAGCGTAACAAACCGCGCGTCGACAACACCTGATGCCGGCTTCAACCTTCGCCGACCGAACAGTTTGCGCGCTGGGGCTCGCGGTGGTCGCGGAGAGTTCTATCGCGACGCCGACATCGTCTTGCACGCGAGGCTGAAAAGTTTTCGCGCGGGGACGCGGGGGCGCGGGGACTTCTACAGCGCGCAACCTTCTGAACAGTGTTCGCGCGGAGCCGCCGAATCGCGGAGAAGTGCAACTGTTTTCTGATGAAACTGCGTTCCGGGCGCGGGCCTTCGCAGCCGGGAGACGACTTTTACAAATCCGTTGCAGTTGGTCATGCAGTGCGATCGTCTCCGCGATTCCGCGCCTCCGCGCGAACACTGTTAAGCACTTCGAGTGCTGTAAGCGTCCCCGCGTCCCCGCGCGAAAACTTTGGCCGTTGCAGTTGCTCTTGCTGTTCCATCAAAAAGCAGTTGCCCGTCCCCGCGTCCACCGCGGCCCCCGCGCGAAAACTGTTCGCGCAGCACTACGCGGCAGATTTCTTCTGCAGAACGAGCATGGCGGCGGCGATCATCGCACCGCCGATCCATGTGCGCGGCCCGACCGACTGACCGAGAACAAGACCGGCGAGAAGAGCAGTCCAGAACGGCTCCACCGTGCTCACGATCGATGTGCGCACCGGCCCCAATGCTGCCAGTCCGGAGAGGAACGCCGTGAACGCAAGCGTCGTCGGAATCAGCGCCAGCGCCGTTGCATTCACGAGCAGGGCCTGCGATGGCGGGATCAGCGGCGCGTGCATCACCAACGCGCCGCCGACGAAGCAGATCGCAGCACCGAGTGCGATCCACGTCATCGCAGCCGCAGGTTTGAGACCCGACTGGATTTTCCCGAGCCACGGAATCAGCACCGCGTACACCAGCGCCGCCGCCAATGCCAGCGCGATGCCGCGTGGATCGAGTTTGGTCGCGAGCGGGTTGCCGACGATCGTCACGATACCAGCCAGCGACAGCACCAGCGCTGCGATCTTGTACGCATCCACCTCTTCGCTCTTCCGCACGATCGCCATCACAGCGACCCACGTCGGATACGTGTAGAACAGGAACGCGACACTCGCCGCCGGAATGAACTGCAGCGACGCCACCGACAGTCCCGCGATCGCGGTCTGCGCCAGCCCGCCCAGCGTCAGCAGCGGCCACTTCCGCGCGCCGACATCGCGCACCGCACCAAGCCCGCCCGCAACGACACACAGCATCGCCGCGCCGAGAACGTATCGGTATGCGAGCAGCGCCGAGAGCGTCACACCGGCGTCCATCGCGCGCTGCGTGAAAATCAGCGTCGTGCCGAAACACGCAGCACTCTGAAGGACGAGCAACGTGCCACGCAATGGATGCGCAGGTGTCGTCGGCGCGGCGGCGGTGGTCACAGGTACGTGCCGCGCAACATCAGCAGTGCC
>JANLPZ010000015.1:0-30336 GCA_031367535.1 Gemmatimonadaceae bacterium | reverse complement strand
GGTCGATGCGCTCGAGGAGTTCCACCCGGACCGCATGGCCGGCCGGATTCTCCAGATGGGCGACGTCCTTTCGCTGGTCGAAAAGGCGCAGGAGTCGTTCGACGCCGACGAGGCCAAGAAGCTCGAGAAGAAGGTCCGCCGTGAAGGCATGGACCTGAACGACTTCCTCGGCGCCATGAAGCAGATCGAAAAGCTGGGCCCGCTGGAGGGGATCCTGAAGATGATCCCGGGCGTCAACACCAAGGCGCTCAAGCAGGCCAAGATGGACCCCAAGCGCATGAAGCACGTCGAAGCGATCGTGCTCAGCATGACGATGGCCGAGCGGAAGAAGCCGGACCTCATCAACGGCTCCCGTCGCCTGCGGATCGCGAAAGGATCGGGTCGGACCGTGGCCGAGGTGAACCGGCTGCTGGACCAGTTCCGCGACATGCAGAAGATGATGAAGAAGGTCACCGCCAGCGGCGGCCGGAACCCGTTCGGACGGGGCTAGGCCCCTTCAGCGCTCAACGGATGGCGCGCCACCCATCCCAATTCAGCCCTGTCGCGCTTAGCTTCAACGGCTCGGTCAGAACTGGCCGGGATGGCAGGACCCCGGGTGCACCGATCGAATGGTCGATCGGCGCGAGGAGCCCGGGCCGGTGGACGCAGGTCAGCTGACCTGCGATCGCACCGTGTACGTCGATCGCCCACGTGATCGGTCGTACGACTTCACGTCCCCTCAGAGGATGCCCAGATGGTTCGTATTCGTCTCCGCCGCGTCGGCCGCAAGAAGGCACCGGTCTATCGTATCGTCATCGCCGACAGCAAGAGCCCGCGCGACGGCAAGTTCATCGAGATCATCGGCACCTATTCGCCGCGTCTCACTGAGGGCGCCGTGACGCTCAAGATCGATCGCGCCAATCATTGGCTCGATGTCGGCGCGCAGGCGTCGGACACCGTGCGTTCGCTGCTCCGCAAGGGTGGCGTGCTCAAGGCCCGCCATGAAGCGCGTCTCGCGAAGAAGCTCAGCGCCGCTGCGGTGCCGCTGTCCGAAGGCGCGAAGGCCGACTGAATGAGCGCGCCCGCGCTCATGATCGTCGGGCGCGTCCGCAAGGCACACGGCATCCGCGGCGAGTTGCTCGTGGAGCCCATTACCGACGCGCCCGATGCGGTCTTCGTATCGGGCCGTCGGCTGTTTGCAGGCACCGCGACCGGTGATCCGTCACCGGATGGACAGGAGCTGCACATCACCGCGGTCCGCCAGCACATGGACTCTGTGCGGCTGACGCTCAGCGAAGTCCCCGATCGCACGGCCGCGGAACTGTGGCGCGGTCGTTTTCTGCTCGCGCCGCAGGATGAGTTGCCGCCGCCAGCCGAGGACGAGGTCTATCTGCACGACCTCATCGCGATGCAGGTCGTCCACGTCGATGGTCGGCCGCTCGGCGAAGTGGTCGATACGTATGACCTGCCGCAGGGATTGATGCTCGACGTCCGTCCGGTGAACGGTGGTCCGACGTACTTCATTCCGTGGCGCGACGACGTCCTTGTGCAGGTGGACGAAGCCGCCCGCGTGATCACCGTCGATCCACCGGAAGGTTTGCTGCCTGAAGGTCTGCTTCAGGCGGAAGGACACCCGTCGGACGAGGGGTGAGCGTGTCCGGCGCCGAGGCGGATGACGCCCATGCCACGCGTGACGACACCGCACCCGCGCCGCTGACGATCAACATCGTCACCATCTTTCCGGAGTTCTTCGCGACACCGCTCGCGATCAGTATTCCGTCCAAGGCCGCAGCGGCCGGCAGCGTGATCTACAACGTCGTTGACTTGCGCAGCTTCACGCACGACAAGCACCGCACCGTGGACGACTACCCGTACGGTGGCGGTCCAGGAATGGTGATGAAGCCGACGCCATTCTTCGAGGCGGTCGAACATCTTGGCGCGACCGCACCGATCGTCTTGCTCTCGCCACGCGGCAAGACATTCTCGCAAGCGGACGCGCATCGATTCGCCGCCGGTACCGAGCTGACGCTGCTCTGCGGACACTACAAGGACGTCGATCAGCGCGTTGCGGATCATCTCGCGACCGAAGAACTGTCGCTCGGTGATTTCGTGCTCAGCGGCGGTGAACCTGCGGCACTCGCCATCGTCGATGCGGTTGCACGATTGCTGCCTGGCGCGATGAGCGATCACGACTCGGCTGCGACGGATTCGTTTTACGCTGGCGCCGGTGTCAGCGCGCCGAGTTACACGCGACCCGAGGAGTATCGCGGCTTTCGTGTGCCCGACGTGCTGCTGTCAGGACATCACGCGAAGATCGCGGAGTGGCGCCGCGCTGAAGGGGCGCGACGCACCGGCGAACGCAGTGAAGCGCAGTGAATCGCGCAGCACGCGTTGTCGCCTGCATACTCGCAGCCGTGGCTGGCGTGGCCGCATGTTCGTCCTCTCGCGATGACGATGCGCGCGCGGACTCGGCGAGCGCTGCAAAGCTTGCGCAGGATTCGCTGCCAGTCGCACCCGTCGTACAGACGCCGTTGTCGTTGGACACGCTCAGCACGCTCGTGTTCGAGATCTGGCCTCTCGCACTCGCCCCTGGACGGCAGATCGATGAAACACGGCGCATCGTCGAGCATCTGCAGGCCGATCTGACGCTGGCGCCCGGCTTCGAAAGCGCCACGCTGCTCGCCAGCGGTGACGGCACCGGACTCATGCTGCTCGCGGCGTGGCTCAGCGACGGTGCCGCCGATCGCGCCGACGCCGCGCTCGCGGAATGGTTGCACGTGGAGACCGATTCGATCATTCGCCGGCGCCGCATCGGCACCGCAACCACGCGCGTGCATGTGCGTCGCACCGTCGGAACGCCGCCCACGCTGTCCGATGCGGCGATGCTGCAGTTCACGCGGTATGCCATCAAGCCCGGGCATTCGTTCGGTGCGCTGGCTGCGCTGGCAGACAGCAACCTCGCCATGCGTGTGCTGCAGGACACTTCGGCACAGGGCGGTGCGACGCTCGTCGCCTCGGACAGCGGCGCGCTCTATGTGCTGGTGCAGGCTCGCAGCGCGACAGCGCTCGATCCCTCGCTCCACGCCTCCGGTCGACTGCCGTTCTGGGCGCCGTTCGCCGAGCGCGAGGAGAAGCTGATGGCGGTGGTGGCCGTCATTCGCCACCGCTGAGAGCGGCGGGCGTGACACCGTAGCGGTCGTGGTAGTCAGTCTGGCGAGAGTCGGCGCGTCCGCGCTACTTCACACGGTGGACCAGACACAATAGTATCCCGACGTGACAATCATTCTGCATCGCACTGCGATTTTTGCGTTCTGGACGTTTGTCCGCTTCATGCTCATCATTGGCATCGGGCTCATCTACTGCGAAGTGAACGACATTCCGTTCCCGGAGCGCGTGCCTGATGACATCCGGATGCTCGTCTATCGCGTCATGCCGGCGACGGCCTTTGGCCACGCGTTGGCGCTCGTGCTGCTCTGGTGGCGCCGGGGAACGAGCGGACTCCTGACGGCGAAGCAGTGTGGGATGGCCGCGTTCATGTGTGCCGTGCTGTTGGACTCCGCGTACCTCTTCGGGACGCCGTACATGAGCGCGATGGTGATGCGACGCAGCGTGCATCTCGCTTGCGCCTTTCTGGTCACTATGGCTTTCGGTCTGTTGTGGGTCACGAAAGCGTTGCCGGCGTCGGCCGAGCCGCTCACGAACGAGCCCGCGCCGGGATAGGGCACGCAGGGTTGAGGGTGACCCCCGCTAGTCGGCTGGTCCCAGGTCCTGCACTACCGAACAGGAAGGGGCTGAATTAACCTTCTCGGCTCACCGAGACAACCCCAGCCGGCGCCGTATTGCGGGCGCCCCGCAGAGCGTGATATGCACCCGTTCATCGAGACCCAGAAAGAGTGGATGCGCGAAATTCCCCCGTTCCGCGCGGGTGACACGGTTCGTGTCAACGTGCGTGTGAAGGAAGGGGAAAAGGAGCGCCTTCAGGCCTTTGAAGGCACGGTCATCGCCCGCCGCGGCAGTGGCGTGAGCGCGACCTTCACGGTCCGCAAGATCTCGAATGGCGTCGGCGTGGAGCGCATCTTCCCCGACCACAGCCCGATGCTCGGCGAAATCATCGTCGTGCGCCGCGGTCGCGTGCGTCGCGCGAAGCTGTACTACCTGCGCGGCGTGACGGGCAAGGCTGCCCGCATCAAGGAGCGCAAGGTACGCGTCGGCGGGGCTGACAAGGCCGCTCGCTGATCTGTTTCCACACGCCCCATGCCTGCACGCACGCAGAGCTGGGGCGCGCTCGAAGCTGAAGCACGACAGACTGGCCACACACGCATCGTCGGTGTGGATGAAGTCGGACGGGGCCCCCTTGCGGGCCCCGTTGTCGCATGTGCCATCCTCCTCGCGCCGGACTGCGCAGAGATCGACGGCGTCGGCGACTCGAAGGCGTTGCGCGCGAAGGAACGCGAGCGCCTCGTGCACGAGATCCAGCGGTGCGCCATTGCGATCGGTATCGGGGCCGCGAGCGTGTCGGAAATCGATCGGATCAACATCTATCAGGCAACAGCGCTCGCAATGCGCCGAGCGATCGCGCGCATTCCAGCGCCTCACCATCTGCTGCTGGTGGACGGTTCACCATTTGGCGCGCTCGGGCTGCCGCATCGCGCGGTCGTGAAAGGTGACGCGACCTGCCTCAGTATCGCGTGCGCGTCGATCGTCGCCAAAGTGACGCGTGACCGTCTGCTTGCGGCGCTGCATCGGCGCCATCCGCGCTACGGCTGGGCAACGAACGCCGGCTATGGTACCGCAGAACATCTGGCGGCGCTGACCGCACACGGCGCGACCGCCCACCACCGACGATCTTTCCGCCCGATGCGGACCGATCCCGATCTCTTCACTTCTTTCGAATAACGCGCATGAACTCACATCCGGTGTTTCGCGATGGTCTCCTCGATGGACAGGTCGGCATCGTGACCGGCGGTGCGACGGGCATCGGGCTGGGGATCAGCACGACGCTCGCACAACTCGGCATGCACGTCGTGCTCGCCAGTCGAAAGCCGGAGAACCTCCAGCCGGCGGTGGACGCGATCGTCGCGGCCGGCGGCAAAGCGACGGCGGTGGCGGTGGACGTGCGGGATCAGGCCCGTGTGCAGGCGATGGCGAAGCAGGTCCATGACGAGCTCGGCCGTATTGATCTGCTCGTCAATAATGCGGCTGGAAATTTCTACAAGAAGTCCGAAGACCTGAGTGAGAACGCGTGGAAGACTGTCATCGAGATCGACCTCTACGGGACGTTCTTCTGTACGCAGGCCGTCTTTCCATACATGAAGGCGCAGGGCGGAGGTCGTGTCGTCAGTACGTCGATGACGCTGCACTACCGCGGCTGGCCATTGATGGCGCATGCAACGGCGGCAAAAGCTGGTGTCGACGCACTGACGAGGACGCTTGCCGTTGAATGGGCGGAGCATGGCATTCGCATCAATGCCATCGCGCCGGGGCCGATTCCAACGGAAGGTGTGCGCAAGGCATTCACGCCGCCGCCGGGCGCACCGGTGCCCGATTTTTTCAGCGTGGATAAGGCAATGGATGCGTTCGCCAAGAACACGATTCCACTGAAGCGATGGGGTACGCCCGACGACATCGGACAGATGGTCGCATACCTGGCGAGTCCTGCGGGCGATTGGATCACCGGTGCGATTTTTGTCATCGATGGTGGAGAGTGGCTCGCCAAGTCCAAGCCCGCCATGTAGTTGAAAACTCTGGCACGAAACTCGCTAGGTAGAAAAGTGCGTGACGAGAGCCACCCTACTCGTCTTTACTTCTATCAGGAGTTTCTTCAGATGACCATCTCCTTTCGTTCGGGCTCCGTCCTGCGTGCGTCTGCCCTCGCGCTGACGGCCCTCTCCATGACGGCCTGCGTTCGCAGCGGCACGTTCAAGCGCGAAATGACTGCCACGCGCGCAGAAATCTCGACCGAGCGCACTGAGCGCCTCCGCGCCGACAGCATTCTTGGTGCCGACCTCAGCGGCCTTCGCACCGAGCTCAAGAAGGAATTGGCCGACCTGCGCACGGAATTCGATGCGAAGATTGTCGCGGCTGGCAACGGCATGAAGGTGATGCTGCCCGTCTCGTTCGCCTTCGATGATGCCATGGTGAAGGATGCCGATCGTGCCGCGCTCGAGCGCTTTGCGCAGATCGCCAACAAGTACTACCCGGGTGCGGTGATCACGGTGGAAGGCTTCGCCGATCCTGCTGGCACTCAGGTCTACAACCAGCGCCTGTCGCTGGCCCGCGCAGAGAATGTGAAGCGTGAGCTCGCCACGAAGGGCATGGACGCCTCGCTGATCCGCACGATGGGCTTCGGCGCGCTGCGCCAGGTTGTCCCGGGCGCTCAGAAGGACGAGCCGGGTGCTGACCGGAACCGCCGCGTTGTCTTCGTGATTGAAAGCACGGGTGGTGCAACGGGCGTCGCCGCTTCGACCTCGGACAACCAGTAAGAATCGCCGGACAGATGATCGGGAGGCCGACGCGACGCGGCGTCGGCTTTCCGTGAGATTCGATGTACAGGAGGCCGACGCGCAGACGCGTCGGCCTCCTGTCGTTTCGTCGTCCGCAGTTCGCCCTGCCATCGCTATCCGTGATGCCCGGCGCGCATTCGGTCGACATCTTCACAGCGGTGCCATCCTATGACGGCACCGCTGTGTTCGTTCCGGGGTACGTTGAAGTGTGCACACGTGTGCCGCAGCGCGGCGCGATCCCGAACCCGTTGCTGCTCGCGTGCGTTGAGCGGTCGAACATGATGTGTGCTTCCGCGCGGTTGTATCGTCCTCTTCTCGAGCGGTCGTCGTCAATTCACCGGTGTCTCTCGTGCCCTCTCTGCTGCCATCACTTCGCTCCGCATCGTCGCGGGCACTGTTGCTCGGTGCCGGACTGATCGCGTTGACGATTGCGGGCGTGCGCCTCACCGATCGCGCCGATGCACGGCGTGCTGTGCGCGCCGCGCTGGCGGATGGTGCGCGTTTCGATGATTCACTGACGACAGCGGCGCGCGCCGCGACCGCCGCGCGCATGCCCTTCGCAACGGCCATCGCGATGGCATATCTCGCGCGCCTCGAGACCGGGCTTGGCAGTCCGTTCCGACTCGTCGATCTGGCGCGCACCGATCCGCGTCTGCCAATCGCATGGCGAACGCGCGTGGCGAATGCGTTGCTGGCGCGCCTGGTGAAGGATCGCGGTGCGATGCGCGCACTGCCGCAGGCCTTTGACGTTGCGCTGATCGCCGACAGTGGAGCAGGGCAGGCGCTGGTGCGCGTGGTGGATAGTGTAATGGCGCTCGAAGGTGATTCGCCGATGGCGCTCGATGCGATTCGCATCGCGGCTGCACAGGCCAGTGCCCGCGGCGTGTTGCGCGCAGGCGCTGTGCCGTTGCTCGATGCCACCGCACTGCTCGCCTTCGATCGTGTGCGCGCGCGCCGTGACGTGGAGCGCGCGATCACTGCCGCCTCGCGTGACGACGGCGACCTCCTGCAAGTGATCGCGACGTGGCGTACGGAGCGCCGCTTTGCGGTCGAGCGCCCGTTGCTGGCCGATGTGTCGCCGTCGCCGCGGCGTATCGCGTCCCGCGTGCCGCCGATGCTCGCCGCGATCGAATACGCGGCGCGCACGCGCGACTCGCTGTATGTCGAACGTCCGCTCCTCGCACCGATGCCGGCCAGCGCCGCGAATGCGATGGCGCTGTTGATCAGCGTCCGCACGCGCCCACCACAGCCCCAGGTGCGCCTCAGCGCCCTCGACGCCGTCGTTGTTGCTGCCGATCGCCGGGCGGCATCCGCGCCGCGTGTGAACCAGATGTTGCTCAGCGCCACCAACGAGGAGACACTCGTGATGGCGCTCGCGACGTCCGCACACGACACGACACTCGGCCCGATGGCCGCTGCGGCCACTTTGCTCGCATCGCAAGGCATGCGAACCCTGAGCCAGGAAGCGCCATTCCATCCGGGCACCTTGATGCTCAAGCCGGAGATGGTCGCGGCGCGCCTCGGTCTCGCGTCACTCACCTTCGGTCGTGACGTGCCGGCATCGTGGCAGCCGTATTATGCCCGCGAGTTCGCATCAGCAGTGGATGCGCTGCGCACGGTGTTCCCGCGCGCGAGTTTCGTCGGATTGAACGTGCGCATCGGTGACCGCGTGCTGAGCGGCGCACTGGCCGTGCACGATCCACGTTCCCGCACACTGACGTTGCCGCTCGCGACCGGCTTCGGAGCAGTCGGCCACGAATTGATGCACGATCTGGATTGGCAGTCGGCGCGCGACTACGCTGGTCGCGAAGGCACCTATGCGACCGACAACGCCTGGCGTGGGGCGCGCACGCAGCCTATCGCTGCGCCGCTGGCGCGACTGGCGGAGTTCGTGCCAGTCGGATTCACGACCGCCGCATATGCGGTCGAGGCACGCCGGCCGGCGGAGCTGCTGGCGCGCGGTGCGGACTGGTTCCTGGCCGCTGCCCTCGCGCGGCAGGGGCGCATGAACGGGGCCCTCAGCGCCGTGCAGGACGGCTGGATCCGTGGCTACGCCTCGGCCGCGGGCCCCGACGCGTTCGGCGACCACAGCGCCGCGCTGGCCGCGCTGTTCGACGTGATGCCGACCCTTGCCGTGCGCGCCGCCGTTGCACCGAGGAACGATGCGGAGCGGGAGCCGGATCTGGGGACCATCGCACGTGCGGCATGGTTCACGCCGATGCCGCCGGCCACCGAGGACCGGGTGGAAGACGATGGCTTGATGCTGATTCCGGCGAGCCGTGGCGGCAGCTGTTCTCCCGTGGCGCGCCTGCGCCTGGCGCCAATGCGTGCCACCGCGCGTGAAATCGCAGCGGGCTTCGTGGAGCCGCGGATTGCCCGGTCGATGCGTCGCTGGGCGCGCACGGTCGACGCCGATACGCTGACGGCGGACGAGGCGACTCTGCGACTGGCCCTCCTGGGGGCTCCGATCAACCCCTCCGTGATCGATTCGGCGCGTGCGTCGTGGTCCGCAGTCGCCTGGCGCGCCCTCCCCTGTCTGGCCGCCTGACCCCTTAGTTTGAGCCGATGCTTCGGCTCCTGCTGGTCTCGCTCGCCACGATTCTGACCTTGATTCCCGTCACGCTGCTCGTGCCGGGGCTGCGCGAACTGGTGCAGGTGCAGCACCACGGCAGCGCGTCCGCGGCGCATGCGTTCATGACGGTGAACATGATGAGCGGCATCATTGCGGTGCCGCTGGTGATGCGATGGCAGCGTCGGTTCGGCTCGGTGCGCGTGTGGGTTGCGTCACTGCTCGCCCTCGATGCCGCGGTGTTTCTGGGCATGCGCGCTGCACCGACGCTGTCGTCACTGCTGCTGCTGCGTGTGATCGACGGCGCGCTGCATCTGCCCGCCATCACGCTGCTGATGGTCGCCGCCAACCGACTTGCCGGGCCGCGCCGGGGCGGATCGCTCGGCCTCCTCGGTTCGAGCCTCATGATCGGTGTTGCGATCGGGTCGCCGCTCGGTGGTCGACTGGTGGACCGCTCGCCGTCGCTCGTGTATCTGGTTGGCGCAGGCATCTTCGTGCTCGCGGCGCTGAGCGCGCTCGGCATCTCGCTGCCACATGCGGAGCAGAATCGCACGCCGAGTCGTCGCTATGCATGGAATACGAACATTCAGCTGGCGTGGGTGCCGCTGGCGTATGCGTTCATGGATCGTTTCGTGATCGGCGTGTTCGTGAGCACGTTCACGCTGTTTCTCGGTGATGTGCATCACGCCACCGGGTCGCAGCGTGGTCTGCTGATGGCGCTCTTTCTGGTGCCATTCGCGCTGCTCTGCTGGCCGGCCGGTCGCCTCGCGGATCGGATCGGCTGGTATCGGCCACTGGTGATCAGCAATGTGTTGTTCGGCCTCGTGTTCGCGATATACGCGCGTGTGCCGTTGTCAGCACTGCCGTGGTTGATGGTGCTCAGTGGTGTGTTGTCGGCGTTGATGTTCGCGCCGAACCTGCTCTTGACCAGCGAAGTGGCGCGGCGCGCCGGCGATGGAATCTTTGGCGCGTTTCAGATCGCCGGCTCGGTCGGGTTTCTGATCGGTCCTGCGCTGGGCGGTGTGCTGGTGTCGGTGTTACGTGATGACGCCGGTGCGGTGGACTATGACGGCATATTCCTGCTGGTCGGTGCGCTGGAATGTGTGCTGGCGCTGGCGAGCGCGTTGGCATTGGCGCGCATGCTGCGGCGCGGTGAGCTGTTTGCGCGTGCAGTGAGCGAGAGCGGCGCCAGGAGTGACGCGTCAACGGGCACGGCGCGAGCGACGTAACGCGCGACGCATTCGGCGATCTGACGATCGATCGGGCATACAAAAAAACCGCGCCCCGCGAACTGAATCGCAGGGCGCGGTTTCCGTCGAGCGGAAGCCGATTACGGCTTGACCTTCTTGGCGGCGGCGTCGACAACCTTCTTGGCGCTGTCGGCAACTGCGCCGACGGCCTTCTTGGTGCTGTCGGCCATTGCGCCCATCGCGCCCTTGGCGCTGTCGGCCATCGCGCCCATGGCACCCTTGGCGCTATCGGCCATGGCACCCATGGCTCCCTTGGCGCTGTCCATCGTGGCCGTAGCAGCGGCTGCGGTTGAATCAACGGCCGTCTTCTTCTCGCCGGCGCACGCCGTGAGGGCAGCGATCGCGAACAGAGCGGTGAAAACAGAAGTAGAGCGACGCATAGGTAGATTCCGGGCAGGGGGTTCTGGTCAGTTGATCACACGACCTTGCAAGCTAAACACAAGTCACCTGTCACGCTACGCGATTGGTGTTCCAACTGGCTTGCGGCGACCTGGAGCGTTTGCGCCGCAAAGCACCGCCGAGGTCGATGGTCCTGGGGCGTCCCGGCCACGATCTGGGGTCGCAACAAGAATAAATCCAATGTCCCGAGTGGGAGTCGAACCCACGACCTACGGATTAAAAGTCCGCTGCTCTACCAGCTGAGCTATCGGGACGACGAGGCAACAATCTAGGCAATTCCCGGCCGGGATGCCGCCGGCCGGGCTACCAGCTTGCCCACCCCGACAGGCGGTATTGCGCCCAGGCCAGCGTTTCGTACGTGAGGCGTTGCATGACCACACGCCTGTCTGATGCCGTGCGCGCCGGCCAGCCAGCGACGCGCCACGGCGCGGCGACACACGTCACAGCGAGGCCGAGAGACTCGAGCGTCGCGCAGGCGCGGCGCGTGTGCATCGGCGACGTGACGACGGCGACGCGCTTCCAGCGCGCGAGAAAGGCGCGCCGCGACAAGCGCACCGCCTCGTCGCGGGTCGAATACACGGAATCAATGATCTCGACCGGTCCGCTGGCCGGCACCATCGCAATCATCGCCTGCTGGTCGGCGAGCGAGGAAATGCCCGGACCGCGAGTGGTCGACTTCACCACGCTCACGATCAAGGGCAGCTCGGGTCGTTTCGCACGCAGCGCAATGCCGGTGAGCAGTCGGTCGATACCTTCGCCGGTCACAAGACCGCGCGAGTTGACGGAGCTCGAGAACACGAACACTGCATCGACGTTTGCGAGATTCACCGGATCGTTGCGAACGAACGGCGTGGCGAGGCTCGGGACGATGCTCGTCCAGAGGCCGATCGCGACGAGGCCACACAGCACCAGTGCGATCCACGCGATTGGCCTGAGCAACCACCCGCCGAGCAATGCTCCGATCGCGATCGCCAACGGAATGGCCAACGGACGATCGAAATTCAGCGCGGTGGCCAGACCAAGCAGCGTGGCGGCGCCAAGTATCAGCAAGGCGAGAACGGCACCGTGCAGCGGCGCTTCGGTGAACTCTTTGATTCGGCCAATGGAAATCATCCGCACAATCTACGTACGCCATACGGAGACGCGGCTGACGCGCGGCTCAATCGCCCGGCAGCATGACCCACAGTGCCGGACGCCCGATGTTGCAATGCACCGCTCGCGACAGACCGCCGACGCCGGCCCAGCTCAGATACAGCATCATGCGCGTCGCATGCCATGCGCCTGCGGCGACTTCGACAGTGTCTGTCGGCGCGTCGCTCACGCCCAAGGCTCGCAGTCGCGCAGATCGTGATGGTACCGGATGAAAGATCGCTTCGATGCCTGGTGCGCGATCGGCTTCATCGTCCTGCCACGCATCGAGTTGTGTGATGGTGGACTCGACGAGGTCCGCATCGTGTGAACTGCGCGCCCATCGATCGGCGGCAATCACGGCGGGTCGCGAGAGTGACGGCAGCACCAGCACACCGAGGAACGACCAGAGTGTGAACCATGCCATGACCGTCACGAATCCGGCTGCGGTCAGCAGGTCAGCGCGCGGCGCCGACGCGGCAAGCGCGAACCCGATCGTATTCCATGCCACGGCAACCAGTACGCCACGACGGCGCAAGCCGAGTGCGCGCACGCCGGCGCGCCGTGCCAGCGCGACCGTCAGCTGTGCCGGCGTCAGCTCACGCACCCAGCGCTGCGGTACCCACAACCGCTGCGCATCGGCTCCCGTCCATGCGCCGACAAATGAGGGATCATCGGCGTCGACTTCGCGCACGGCGCGCGGCGCGATGCCGGCCGCTGTCGCCGCCGCAATCAGTTCCGGTGACACTGGCTGCATGCGCACACTGCCGGCGAACCATGCGAGCAATCCCTGCCGACCGAGCAGCACCAGCTGCATCAGCAGAAAGACGATCAGTGCATACGTCAATCCGAATTGCTGGCCGGTGCGCAGCAGCAGCGCGGCGGCAAGTGCGAACCAGAGCCACTGCACGATCACACCGCGCAGCCATCCGGCAATCCAGCGTAGGATGGAAGGTCGTTCGCGCACGACAACGAGACCGCCGACCAGGTCTAATGGTACCAGCAGCGCTGCGTGGAGCATCCAGACCACCGCGATGTTGGCGAGCGCCGAGCTGAGTGTCTGATCGGCCAGCGGGTCCAGCAGTCGGTGTGGAAGATCGAAGGCGAGGCCGGCGGCGGCGACGAGCACCGTGCTGCCGACACCGGAAATGCCAAGCCAGAGTCGCTGGCGTGCGTACGTCATGAGCGAGCGGTTACAGGAGGAAAGTCGTGTGTGGTGACGGGCACGTTCGCGATGAGCGGCCCGGACGCCGCACCGGCAGCTTACACCGACGCGACGTGCGCGTGGGTCATCACACGCCCGGCGAGTGCGAAGCCGCTGAGCAACGCCCCTTCGATCCGCGGCCCACCACACCAGTCGCCACCAGCGCCAAGTCCCAGCGCAGCGTCGTACAGCGCGGTGTCGGCCGATACAGGATCGGGCAGGGCATACCGCCACCGATGCGCGACGGCATGCACAGGTGCAGCGCTGATCCCCGTGGCGGATGCAAACGCAGCCACCATTGCCTCGGCGACGCGCGATGCGTCATCGTCGAGGTGCGCGATGGTCCACGCACGCGACGCATGCAGCACCCACGTTTCACCCGACGCGCGCGATGGCTTGCTCGCATCACGACTGATCCAGCTCAGCACCGGGTCATCGTTGAGAAACGCGCCGTCGAACGCGAACTCCGGCCTGTCGCGCAGCACCAGCATCGTCGCCCATGTCGGAAACATCTCGGCACTGCTGGCCTGCTGCACCAGCTCGGGTGCGATCGGTGACAACAGCGCGATGGCCTGCGGTGCCGGGACACACGTGAGCACCACATCGAACACACCGAGATCCGCACCCGAGTCCGCGACCAGTCGCCACTGTCTGCCCTCGCGCTGCACGTGTGCCACCGTGGTGTCGCGCCGCACCTCGAGCCCTTCGCCGAGGTGCGTGCCAAGTGCGCTCATACCGGGGACGGCCACCCAGCGTCGCACGCCGGCTTTCGCGGGCTGCCACACGCCCGATTCGCGGACCGCGAGTGCACCCCGCCAGACGTCGATCACGCCGCGCTGCTGCCAGCTGCTGACGAACGGCGCGAGACGCGCATCGCGCACCGTGAAGTACTGCGCACCATGATCGAACGCCCACGGGCCATCGCGGCGCGTGGCGCATCGACCGCCGAGTCCACGCGACTTCTCGAAGACCGTGACGCTGACGTTCTGATCGGCAAGTGTGCGCGCGCACGTCAGGCCCGACAGCCCGGCACCGATCACGGCGACTGCTTTCGGCGTCGTATAGACCGGTCGTTCCACATGTCGCGTGTACTTTGCGACGTTGACGCGCGCTGCCTGATCATCGGTCGCACGGCCGCGCACGGTGCCAAGCACACGGTTTACCGGTGTGAATGGCCGGTCGAACTGCCCGAGGCACCAGAGCAGCCCGCCGTATGACGCCGGATCGCGGCCATCGAGCGCGTAGCGATGATTCAGATCGATCGACAGCGCCAGTGCGCGCGCGGCCGTCGGCGTCCAGCCGGGAAACGCCTTGCCCCACGTCATGCGCACGTTGTTGTGGATCTCGCCATGTGCACGCAGTGAATGCTGCATCGCGTTCCAGAACAGATCCTGCGTCTGCCCTCGCGCCAGTCGCTCCCAGTCGTAGAGGTCACGCGCGTCCGATTCGTGTTCGGCGAGCGACGCACGGGCCCACGACGGCACCGCGTCGATGGTGGCGTGATCGGCGCGATGGAAGCAGAAGGTGTACGCGAGTTCACGCCAGACGAGCAGCTCGTCGAGCCATTTGGCGGCACCGTCGCTGGACATCGCCGCGACTTCTCGCGCCAGTTGCAACGGTGACACCATGCCGTAGTGCAGATACGCCGACATGCGACTGACCCCGTCACCGCGCGCCGGATCATTACGCGAGCGGTCGTAGCGATCGAGACGTCCGGAGTCCACGAATTCGCGCCATCGCGCGAGGCCGGCGGTCGTGCCTCCGCGCGTGTCAGCGACAGGACCGACGCTGTGATCGATGCGACACTGTGCGATGAGCGACGGAAGATCGGTTGACGCAAGATCGATCGGCTCGAACGGCAATGACGGAATGAACGGTGGAGCAGCGGATGTCACGTCCTGCCAGGGCAGCGCGACTCGCGCGCGGCGCAGCGAGGCCGTCGCGTCGCGATACACGAATGCGCGATCGTACGGTTTATTGGTCAGCGTGACCGGAACGACACACGCCGTATCCACCTGCCACACCGGGGCCTCGATCGCGTCGCGCAGTGTCGCGGTCCACTGCACCAGCGGCGCCACCGGCATCAGTTCGGTGACCACCACCGCTGCGCGTTGCGCGAGTGATACCAGATGCGGTCCCCGATGCCCCTCGCGCTCGAGGTGAAAGGCGGTGCCGATGCCGCGCGCGTCGAGTGCCGCCGCGAAGTCGCGCGCCCCTTCGAGGATGAACATGTGATGCCGATCACTCGCGTACGGATATCGCTCCGACAGCGCGTGATAGACGAACACCGGCAGGCCAAGATGTGCAGCGAGCGTGAGCGCCACATCGAGGGCCGGATTCTCCCGCGCACGAACGGCCGTCCGGGCCCAATAGAGTACGAACTCGCCTGACGGCATCGCATCGCTGGCGGGTGCCACGATGTCGACGCGCTCGGCGAGATGCCGCGGGAGCAGGCGTTCCGGTTCGATCACAGCAGTGGATGGAGGGTGATTTCTTCAGCGTCGGCGCATTACTTGTCAGGGAGAAGCTGACCACGCGCGGGTTCTGTTCCCGGAGGGTGCGCACCGGCCTGCACTGCAGCGCTGGCGATCGGCTTCTGTCGTCCGGAGGGACGCGTGAAATCGGCGGAGCAGATCAGAGTCGTGCTGGTGGACGAGCACGCCCTGGTGCGGGCGGGGCTTCGGGCGCTGCTGCAGACGGCGGGCGAGGTCAACGTGGTGGGCGACGTCGCCGACGCCTGTGATGCGCCGGCGCTGGTGCGACAGACGCAGGCGCAGGTGCTGATCATGGATCGGCCGTCGGGCGCCGAGGACAGCGTGACTGTGGCGCGAATGCTGGCGAGCGCGGCCGTGAAGACCAACCTGCTCGTGCTCACGATGATGGGTGCGCCCGGCGCGCTCGAAGGGATGCTGGCGGCCGGCGCGCGAGGCTATCTGACGCGCTCGGCAGTCGCGAGTGACCTGATCGACGCGGTGCGGACGGTAGCGGACGGGGGCATCTACCGGTGCCCGCTGGTGGAGACGCCGCGCTCTGCCGATCCGGTGGTGGATGTCGAACGCCGTCGCTTCGAAAAACTGACCGACCGTGAACGCGAAGTGCTGGTGTGCACGGCGCACGGCTTTTCGGCCCCCGAGATCGGTGCGCGACTGAGCATCAGCGCCAAGACCGTGGACACGTACAAGCAGCGCATTCATGAAAAACTCGGACTGCATCACCGCACGGACTACGTGCGCATGGCGGTGCGGCTGCAGCTGATGGAAATTCTGTAGGGACGTGATCGCTCGACGGAGGGTGTCGACTGGCGGTAGCTTCGGTCGAACACGGATTCATCACTTTCGACGGTGTCACGGCATGTCCATCACGATTCGCACGCTGAGCGCCGATGAATGCCATGCGCTGCTTGCATCGCACCATATCGGCAGGCTGGCGTACGCGTACAAGCAACGCGTGGACATCGAGCCGCTGCACTACGTCGCCGATGGTGAGTGGCTGTATCTGCGCACGGCGCACGGCAGCAAGGTGTCGATGCTCGAGCATCAGCCGTGGGTGGCACTCGAGGTGGACGAGGTGCACGGCCTGTTCGACTGGCAGAGCGTGGTGGTGCACGGCAGTGTGCAGATGCTCGATCCGCACGGCGGTCCCGAGGCGGAAACGCGGTGGCAACACGCGGTCGAGACCTTTCGCCGCATCGTGCCGCAAGCGTTCGCGCGTGGCGATCCGACGCCGCAACGCGACGTGATGTTGCGTGTGCACATGTCACATGTGGAAGGCCGAGCCGCGAGCGCGTCGGACACCTGACCGGCGGGTGGTGACGCGCACTCAGCGTGCTCTTCCGGAGTTCGTTGGCCAGACAGAAGGCCGCCCCAGCCGCGCGGCGTCTGCGACGCGTTTCGCACTTTTCTGACTGCCGGGTGTAACAACGCCGGCCACAGCGCCGTAGGCAACCCGATGTCGCGTCGGGACGGCGCTGTTACGCCGGTTCACTGGGTGGGGGTTATTCTTCTGCGCATGAATGGCTCACTGTTCGCACGGCTGCTGCGCCGGGATCTTTTCTGGTACTACCGGCTGCGGCTGAGTCCGGACATTCCGACCTTCTGGCGGAATTTCTGGTTGCTGATGACACACCTCGGTGGTGCGCGCGTCACCGTCGCGGCGTGCCTGGTGGGGCTGTTCTTCCCGATCAGTCGCTACGCGGCCGCGCACACCGCAGTCGCCCTGATGGTTGCGTTCCTGATTTCGCAGATCATCAAGCGCAGTGTCAGTCGCGAACGGCCGGCCGAGACACGTCATGGAAACACCGTGATTGAAGCGCCGGATCGTTTCAGCTTCCCGAGTGGTCACGCCTCCGCCGCGATGGCCGTTGCCGCGATGTATGCGCTGACCTTCCCGTCGCTCGGCATCTGGCTGCTGCCGCTCGCGGTACTGGTTGGCTACAGTCGCGTCGCGCTTGGCGTGCATTATCCGCTGGACGTCGTCGCCGGGCAGGCGATCGCCTTGCTCACCGCGGGGCTGTTACGACTCTGGTAGTGTTTCGCGCTGTGTCGCTGCGGTCGTGAAAATCTCCGCGATCCCTTGCGAGTGGCACCGGCGGTCACGACAGTACGGCATGCCATTGGTGCGCACTCCGAACAGACCACTGCGTGACCTGCGTCTGATGGGTGTCGTGCTCTCGTTGCTGGTGGGTGCACCTCTCAGCGCGCAACAGCAGGCGATGTGTGATTCAGTGCGCCTGCTTGAGGTGCGCGGCGAAAGTGACGACACGCTGCGTGTGATCCTGCGCCGAGCCACCGGCAATGTGCGGCTCGATCCCCGGTTCGCGATCGACGCGCTCGATGCATTGCGACGCCATTTCGTGCTGCCGCAGCGGATCGCCCTGCCATTTCGCGTACCGGTGAACGACTCACAATCGACGCTCGGGCTGGAAGTGAGCGTCGATTTCGTGGCGCGTCGCGATGGCAGCGTGCGGCAGGTGCAACTGTCACGCAGCAGCTATGTGCCGGCGCTCGATTCGGCGCTGCTGCTCGCGGTGCGCGCGGCCGGTGCGGAGTCCGCATTCGCCCCGTTCGACAGCAGCATGACGGGTGAGAGCGTGCTGTTGATCGCGGAAGTGGCGTTCGGTCTCGAGGATTCGATCAGGGCCGGCATCGACGCGGCACTGCTGCGGCGTCCCCGCCATGATGCGATGCAGCTGCCGCGAATCATCGAGCCACAGCGGCTGCCGCGTTTCGTGAGCGCCCGTGCGGCCGGCTCGACGCTTGGCTTCGTCGACATGTCATTCGCGGTGAGCGCTGCTGGATTGGTGCTGCCCGGCACGGTGGAGTTCACGCGTGTCACGACACGGACACTGGCGCGTGCGGTGCTGGAAGTGTTGCCGAGCTGGCGGTTCGTACCCGCGACGATCGCCGGGTGTCCGGTGCCGTCGCTGGTGTCACAGTCCTTCAGCTTTGTGTTTCCGCCGTGACGGCAACGGCGGACTCCGGATCGCTGTGTTGCTCGGCAGCGGCAGTGCAACTGCTTCAACGCAGAGTCGCCGAGTTCTCCACTGCTTTGACGCAAAGCCGCTAGGACGCCAAGGTGATGTGACGTGCATATCGCGAGTGGAGCGCTTGGCGCCTTCGCGGCTTGGCGTCAATGCAGTTCAAGTCTTCGTCACTCTGCGTTGAGCAGTTCGAGAATCGCGAGCTAGCGCTGCATGATGGGATGGACGATGCGGGCGATGTCGGCGATGAGGGTGCGTGCGGCGGCCTGGTTTTCGATGCCGCTCGTGAGCACGACGAGGACGTATGGTGCGCCGCGTTCTGGGTACACGAGGGCGGCGTCGTGTTCCACGCGAGTGATGTCGCCGGTCTTGTGCGCGACGCGTGTGCCGGGCGGCAGTCCGGCCGGGATGGCGGAGTTGAACGCCTGCGCGAACAACACATCGCGCATCCATGCGCACGACTCTTTCGACGCGGCGCGGTTGGTGGCGATGGCAACCAGCAATGCGGCGAGGTCGCTGGCGGTGGTCGTGTTGTTGAGCCCCGCGCGGAATGCGGGCGTGTCTTCGACCCCGCGTCGCACGAGCATACGCGTTGCGCCGAGGGTGCGTGTCAGTGCGGTGACTGAGTCCGCCGCCACGACGGTGAGCAGCGTGTTGGTGGCGAGGTTGCTGGAGTGCGTGATCATGCGCGTCGCGAGCCAGCGAATGGGCACGCGTTGTCCGACACGATCGTAGACGGTGTCGTCGGAATCGTCGGCTTTACTCAGGGTGTACGCGGACCCGTCCACGATCGACGCGAACTGATTGCGGAGCGGTACCGCATCATCGAGATGAATGGTGCCGCGATCGGCACCCTGTGCAAGCGCAATCAGCACCGGCACTTTCATCGTGCTGGCAGCATGCACGAGGGAGTCGCCGCGAATCACGATCCGCGGGCCCTTGCCATCGAGGCGATAGGCGGCGACGCGGACGGTGGCGCCGTCGGATTGCGCGGCACGCGCCTCGATGGCGGCCGTGGCATCCAATTCGCGTATGGAAGAGTTCGTTGCTCCGTGTGCCGCACAGGCGACGCATGCGTAGCAACCGGCGTAGCGCGCGAGGCGTCCGACGGTGGATGACATATCGCCGACGCTACGCGGTGCGCGTGCTGTGGGCAATGCAGGATCACCTGGCGGCGATCAAGAGGACGGAGAGCGTGATCCGTGTCATCAAGATCTCCGTCCCGATGATCGGAGGAACTCCGTCCACATGAGCGCAGGAACTCCGTCCCCAGAGTTGCGTCGGAGGCGATCACTCGGTCAGGACGAAGACAGATCGTGCGCCCTGCGTCGGTTTCGGCGATCTCGGATTGCGGCTAGACTCGACGGTTCGCCCGTCGCCGACCTCCACCGTTCCACCCCTGTCGCCTGTGACGCGTTTCCTTCCATCGATTGCGGTGTTGCTGTTCGTGACGGGCTGTGCGTCGTCCCGAGCATCGGCACCGGCGTCGTCGCCCGAGCCGAAGATGCCGGCGCGCGCAGACTCGGTGCTCAGCGCCGCGATGGACAGTGCGTTGCGTGATACGACACACGTGGCGGCGCCAATCGTCTCCGACTCGGAAGTGGTGACACGCGCCGCCGCGATTTTCGATGGGGTGCCGGCGGCGCCACTGGTCGATGGTCCCAACGTCGTCGACTCGCACGCGACGTGGGACATCGATGTGCGCAGCTACGAGACGCATGAACGCGTGGCGCAGTACGTCGGCATCTTCACCGGACGGGCCCGCGAGTACATGCAGAAGAGCATGAGTCGCGGCACACGCTTCGATGCGATGTTGCGCAAGAAATTCCGCGAGTCGGGATTGCCGGAAGACATGACGTATCTGGCGCTGATCGAAAGCAGCTACAGCCCACATGCGTATTCACGCGCGGCAGCGGTCGGGATGTGGCAGTTCATGGCGCCGACCGCGCGTGGCATCGGTATGCGCGTCGACTGGTGGGTGGACGAGCGTCGCGATCCGATGCGCTCCACTGACGGCGCGATCGATTTCCTGACCGACCTGCACAATGCATACGGCAGCTGGTATCTGGCGGCCGCGGCGTACAACGGTGGGCCTGGGCGCGTGTCGCGTGGCCTGAAACGTTTCTCCGACGAGATGGATGGGTCCGAGGGCGAGGATCGTTTCTTCGCACTGGCGGAACAGCGCTATCTGCCGAGTGAGACGAAGGCGTACGTGCCGAAGCTGATTGCGGCGGCAATGGTTGCGAAGGAGCCGATGCGCTACGGGCTGCGCGTCGACACACTGCCACCGTATCTGTACGACTCCGTCAACGTCGGCGGCGGAACGTCGCTGGCGGCGGTGGCGAAGGCGTCAGGCGCAACGCTGGATGAGATTCGCGACCTCAATCCGCACTTTCTGCGCGGTGTCACGCCACCGGATGAAGTGTCCGAGGTGCGTGTGCCGATCGGCGCGAGTGCGGGCTTCGAGTCGGCGATGAGGGCGATGTCGGCGTCGGATCGAATGGGCTGGCGCGAGCAGCGAATGGCATCGACGCGGTCGCTGCAGTCGATCGCTGAAGAAGCCGGCGTGCCGACGAAGTCGATCCGTTGGGTGAATCCGAAGCTCAGCGTCGACCGCCGAGGTCGCGTCCGGGGTGGAACGATGGTGCGTATTCCGACGGCGATGGCGGTGGCCGGTGCGCAGGACGTTCCCGATCCGTCCATCGCACGGTATGGCAGTGCGTCGGGCTCACTGGTCTCGAAGCGCGTCAGGGTACGCTCTGGCGAATCGTTGGCGAGCGTGGCGCGCCGGACCGGCGTCTCAGTGGCGCAGCTGCGCACCATCAATGGGATCAAGGGCAATCGGATTCGCGCCGGGCAGGTACTCGTGGTACGCCGTCCGTCGCGCAGTGCGCTGGCCGCCGCGCGACGCTCCGCGGGCTCCCGGGCCCGAAAAGGCGCCGCTGCCAGAAAGGCAGCGAGACGATCTGCGAGCCATTCAACGGCACGGGCAAAAAAGTCTCGCGTTTCGCGTCGCTGAACTGGCGATTCGCGGCGTCCGGGTGCGTCATGTGGCAGACACACCGGTCTGTACGACGCCGCTGGCAAGTCCATCAGCAGGCGATGCCTGCCATGACCTTGCGTCGCTGAGCGAGCAGTTCGGCAGAACGACAGAACGGGCGCACCCTGCAGGGATGCGCCCGTTCTGTCGTTCGGTTGGGTTTCGTCAGGTCCGAAGCGCGGAGCTGACCTACCGAGAACTTCAGTCGTCCGAGCGGTTCGAGGCGACGCGGATGCGCGCGGAGCCACTGTAGCCCCGCATGACCTTTCGGTCGTAGCCGTTGGACGGGTCGAGGCCGAGCGAGAGCTCGTTCTGGACCGCCTGGGCGCCGCGATTGTAGGTGAGAAGGGCGAGCTTCACGTTGCCGTGGTGCTCGTCGATCAGGTCACGGAGGTACTTGAATCCGATCCGGAGATTGGTTTCGCGCTTGTAGAGCTTTTCCTTCGTGATTTTCGGGTCGTAGTAGCGCGCGGTCGGGAGCATTACCTGGGTGAGGCCGGCGGCGCCGACTCCACTGGTCGCGTGCTCCTTGAACTGACTTTCGACATTGACGAGTCGGAACGCGAGTTCGGGGTCGAGGCCGGCTTCCAGCGCTGCGTCATGAATGGCGCGGGCCAGCTCCGTGTCGACCATCCAGCGGCGTGAGAAGGTGTAGATCTTGTTCCAGCGCTGAAGGCGCTGGGTTGCTCGGCGAGCGGTATCTGCCGCCTGCAGGCGATCGGTCACGGTGGCGACGCGCACGACTGACGCGCTCTGCAGCGACGGGCGCGCGTTCTCCGCCCGGGCATCGAGCACCACCGGACGGCGTCCGGCGGCAAGTGCGACAGCAACTGCTCCTCCTGCAATAATCCAGCGGCGAAACCGGCGGCGCATCCGCTCGGTGTCTCCGCGATGTACGTAGGTGCCTCGCAAGTCATGCATTGGTGCTACCCTCGCGTCAGGGGCGCGCCACATCGGAAATCAGAAGCCATGCTTCAGACACTCCCGACGCGTCAGCGCCAGTGGCGCGAAACACTCCGCCGGTGAGATGGCGAAACGCATCGCTATTCAAGGGAAACGACGACTCACCTCACGGTGCGTTCTCGCTCCCCGGCGGCGAACGGCGCCAGGAACCGGTGCGCCCTCCGTCCTTCGACTCCACCCGGATATCGAGCAGGACCATGTCCCGATCGACGGCCTTGGCCATGTCATACACAGTCAACAGCGCGACGGACACGGCGGTCATCGCTTCCATCTCCACCCCGGTCGGTCCGACGCAACGAACTTGCGCGGATGCACGAACACCGGGGATCGTAGCGTCCAACTCCAGAGCAATATCCACACCACGCAGCGCCAGCGGATGGCACAAGGGAATCAGGTCCGAGGTGCGCTTCGCAGCCTGAATTCCGGCAATTCTTGCCACCGTCAGGACGTCGCCCTTGGGAAGGGCCTGCCGTCCGATGAGGTCAAATGTAGCCGACGACATCCGTATCGCTCCAGTCGCAATGGCGACCCTGGCGGTGTCCGGTTTGACCGAAACGTCAACCATGCGGGCATTGCCATGGCTGTCAATGTGGCTGAGCTCGCCGTCATTCATCCGTTTATGCCCAAAGTTTGCAGATCGCGAAGCAGTGCCGCTGTGATGAGGGCCGGATTGACGTTGTGTCCAGTTCTGGCGCGTGCGGCCTCGACCGCGTCCTGTGCCCGAGTGAGCTGGGTGGCGTCTCCGCCGGCCTCGACCGTGGGCCTGAGGCGGGCGTGCAGCACTCCGTCGAGTGCGTCGAGTGCATCGGCGAACCCGCCTCGAGCGCCTGCCGGCTTTTCCGAGAGCACCGCGATGAAGCGGTCGGAGGCGTCGCCTCGCAATGCCTTGAGCCAGAGCCGGGCGTGCGCATCCGCGGACTCATGCACGGTGCCTGCGAGCAGCGCACCAGGAGCGCCTGACGCGCGATCGAGGACTGCCTCCTCGATCTGCCCAACCTTTGCGCGGACCGCGTCCGAGCCAGCCCACTGACGGAGTTCATCGGGCGTGAGCGGCGCGACCCGCACTGCAACGACACGCGATCGTATCGTGGGCAGCAGCGCGCCCGGTTCGCTGGTGGTCAGAATCAGCGTCGTGTCCGGCAGTGGCTCCTCGAGCAGTTTGAGGAGCGCGTTGGCGGCCGCGTCGCTGCCTTCCTGCGCAATCATGCGGTCAGCGTCGCCGAGGATCATGACTTTGCGCTTGCCCATCGCCGGCGAGCTGGCGGCCGCACGGACGAGCGCGCGCACCATTTCGACGAACAGCCCTTCGCTGCCAGTGCTCGGTCCCCACAGCCCGCCGACCTGTGCCCGATCGCGCATCGCGCCGCGCATGAAGGTGAGCGCCTCTTCGGGAGACGAGTCGGTGATGTCGGCGCGTGGCACCGGAAAGAACCAGTACAGATCCGGATGCGTGAGTTCGGTGGCATATCGACAGCCCTGACAGACGCCGCACGGCTGCGGCGTGCCCGAGCAGAGCAACGCTTGCCCGAGCCAGAGCGCGAGGCGTTGCTTCCCGATGCCGCGACGCCCGTGCAGCAGCAGCGAATTCGGGAGTGTGCCACGGGTGATCGCGCCGGCGAGACGGTCGCGCAGGGCGTCGTGTGCAGAGATCGGTGGCAGGGGCATCGTGCAAAAGTGTGATGTCGCGGGACAGGGCGACAGTCTGACGTTTGTCATTCCGATGCGGCGCGCGATATTCCGGCTCCTCTTCCGGAGACTCACATGACAGGGACGCTGGCATTTCTGCTGACGGTTGCGGCCGGCGTCGTGGTGGGGGTCACCGATCTGCGCTCCGCCGATGTGCAGGGCCCGGTGGCGGTGTTGTTTTCCGCCGGTTTCTTCCTCGCCGCATGGCATCCCGAGGGTGCGTGGCGCCGCGGCTTGATGCTCGGCGCGTCCGTGCCCTTCGCGCACGTCGTCGCGCAGCTCACGCATCACACGCTGCCGTACACGGTCGATCATCCGGCATCGACGCTGCTCGCATTCGTGCCCGCGATGATCGGCACCGCGGTCGGCGTTGGCGTCAGTCGGCTACGGCATGGCGAGACGACCTCAAAGAAGTACGAGCCGCCTCGATAGCAATCGCGAGACACTCGCTTTTCGCGAGCGATCTACAACTGCGTTGGGGCGATAGGGCGGGGAGGGCTGAGAGTGCGTGTCACTCGTATTGTCAGTCTTCGCGCGGCCTCGTGAACTGCTTCGGAATGGGAGCGCACGGAGGGCACGGAGCGCGCTGATCGCGACGGTCGGCGCATCGCGAAACAACTTTTATTTGGGAACTGCAGTTTCAAAACACTGTCAGCGGTATCGCGCGCTGCGTCGAACCTTGCAGCTGGCGCACTCGGTGGCCTCGGTGAGCTCGTTATCAAAAAAGTCAGCGGTGTCGCGAAAAACGCGGAACGCTGCCAGCGACGCACTCAGCGTGCTCCCCGGCCTCTTTTGTCCCAAAGCAGTTCGCGATGCTTCGCAGAGCACGGATGCTGGCCGCGCGAGATTCGGGAGCAAAGGAGCCTCGCGAACTATCTCGGCAGGAGTCTCGCGTACGCGTCGAGCACAGCGTCGCGCGCGGCTTGAGGGGTGGGGCCGACGGCGGAGAGGTGGCCCATCTTGCGGCCGGGTTTTGCGATCTTCTTGCCGTAGAGATGCAGGCGCACGCCGGGGACGTCGAGGGCGCGCTCCCAGTCGGGGCGTTCGGTGTCGCTGCGCCAGAGATCACCGAGCAGGTTGACGATCGCACCTGCCGTGAGCAGATCGGTGCTGCCGAGCGGGAGGCCGCAGACCGCGCGAATCTGCTGCTCGAACTGACTGGTGAGGCAGGCGCGTTCGGTGGCGTGAAAGGTGTTGTGCGGGCGCGGTGCGAGTTCATTCACCATCAGTGTCTCGTCGGTCGTGACAAACAACTCGACGGCGAGCAGGCCGACGATGTCGAGTGCGTGCGCGATCGATGTCGCGAGTGCGATCGCGGCGTCGGTGGTCGACTGATTGACGGGCGCCGGTGTCATGGCCCACGTCAGCACACCGTTGTCGTGATGATTCCATGAGACGGGAAATGTCTTCACCTCGCCCGTCGTGCTGCGTGCGACCATCACCGACAATTCGCCGGCGAGTTCGATCCACTGTTCGACGACGACGGTGGCCACCTCCGTGAGTGCGCCAGCGGCCGGCAGATCATGCTGCGATCGGATGCGCGCCTGTCCTCGACCGTCGTAGCCACCACTGGTGGTCTTGGCGATGCTGCGACCGAGTGCATCCCAGGCGGCGGTGACTTCGATCGGTGATCGCGCAATGCGAAACGGCGCCACCGGAAATCCATGCTGCTGCAGCCATTCTTTCTGCCGCCCGCGATCCTGAATGATGTGAATCGGTGCGGCGCCCGGATGCACTTCAGCAAACAACGACGCAGCTGCGATGCTTTCGGTAGCGACCTGCTCGATGTCGAGCGTGATCACATCACAGGTTCGCGCGAATGCGGTGGCGGCGTCGATGTCGTCGTACTTCGCCGTGACGACGTGTGAGGCCACGGCGGCAGCGGGACACTCTGGATCGGGATCGAGCACGTGCACGTTGTAGCCCATCGAACGCGCTGCCAATGCTGACATCCGGGCCAGCTGTCCACCGCCGAGAAACCCGATCGTGGCACCGGGCAGGATCGTGGTCATGCGGCGGGGCGGGGATCCGGGTGATCGAGGACATCCTGCGTGCGAGCAGCGCGCCAGGCAGTGAGTGCGGCGCGGAGCACGGGATCGGTGGTGGCGATGATCTGCATGGCGAGCAACGCGGCGTTGAACGCGCCGGGCTGGCCGATGGCGACGGTCGCGACCGGAATGCCTTTCGGCATCTGCACGATCGAAAGCAGTGCGTCGATACCGCCGAGTGCCGTGGCGGCGACGGGCACGCCGATGACTGGCACCAGCGTCTTGGCGGCGAGCATACCCGGCAGATGTGCGGCACCACCGGCGGCCGCGATGATCACGCGCAAGCCGCGACTGTGCGCCTCCTCGGCGTACGTGAACATCTGGTCGGGCGTTCGATGGGCGGAGACGACACGCACCTCATGGGGGACGCCGAACTCCTCGAGCAGGGCAACGGCCGGGGCCAGCATCGGGTAGTCGCTGGCGCTTCCCATGACGACGCCGATGCGCGGGACCCCTGTTTCAGATGAAATTGTCACGTGGCAAATATGGCCTGGGCCTGAAGGCGCTGTCGGACGCGCGGGAAACACCTGTTCCGTCGGGTCCGTCGATCATAAGATTGTTCTAATCAACCATTCAGGACGCTGGAGCGCAGGGCGTGGACGCAACGACGATTCTGAGTGTGTTGACCGGTATCGGTCTGGCGGCTGCCTGCGGGTTCCGGGTGTTCGTGCCGCTGCTGGCGCTGGGTCTGGCGGGTCGCGCGCATGTCCTGCCGCTGAACGAGAGTTTCGCCGTGCTGGCGGCGCTGCCGACGTTGATCGCCCTCGGGACGGCGGCGGTGCTCGAGGTGGTCGCGTATTACGTGCCGTGGCTCGACAACGCGCTCGATGTGGCAGCGGCACCGGCGGCGGTGATCGCCGGCGTGCTGGCGAGTGCCGCGTCCATCACATCATTGCCGCCGGTGTTGCTGTGGGGCATTGCCATCATCGGTGGCGGCGGCGCGGCGGGCCTGCTGCATGGTGCCACGTCACTGCTTCGGCTCAAGAGCACGGCGGTCACCGGTGGCGTCGCCAATCCGGTGGTGTCGACGGGTGAACTGTTTGGTGCTGTGGTGACATCGGCGGTGGCCCTGCTCGTTCCGCTCGCGTGTGCTGTGTTGATCGTGCTGGTGCTGTTGTGGATGCTTCGTCAACGATTTCAGAAACCAGAGAAGGTTCTCTCATGATGTGTCGCGTCGTTCGTGTATTGTCGCTGTCGTTGGTTGCGGGTGGTGCTGTGCTGGCGCAGGCGCCTGCTGCGGCGCCGGCGCCGAAGAAGCCGCCGTACGAATTCGTTGCCGACTTTTCGCTCGCGGCGAGCCAGGGCAATCAGGAAGTGACCACGGTGTCACTCGGCCAGCGTTACAGCTATGCGTTTCCGTCCTGGAAATTCTCGCAGGTGGCGAGTGCGTTGCGCGGGACGGCGAATGGTGTGAAGAACGCCGAGCTGTATCAGGCCGGTGTGCGCGGTGATCGCAACCTGACGAAGAGGCTGACGGCGTATCTGAGTGTCGATGGCCTGCGCAACACGCCGGCGGGTCTCAACAATCAGTTCGCAGAGGGCGCGGGCTTCGCTTATCAGTTCGTCGATACGGACATGGACAAGCTGCAGTTGTCGCTTGGTCTCGGGTCGCTGCAGCGCTCGTTTGTGAATGTGCCAGATCGTCAGACTGACTTCGTCGGCAACGCGGCGGGGATGTATCGCCATCTGTTCTCGAAGGTGTCGTATTTCGAGCAGACGGCGGGCGTCACACCGAACTTCACGACGACCGACGCGTGGTTGTTCACGACGAAGTCCGCGGTCGTGGCACCACTCTCGTCGCAAATCGGGATCAAGGTGGCGTACCTGATCAACTACAACAACGCGCCACCGCTCAAGCCGGAGAGCCTCGAGCGATTCAAGAAGTTCGATGGGTTGCTGACGACGGGCGTGCAGTTCACGTACTGAACTCGCCTGCTATCGTAAATTGCTTTGGGTGGATAGGGCGGGGAGATCGGAGCGTGCGTGGCGCTCGTGGCTTCGTGCTTGGTGCACCATCCGAAACTGCGTTGGGTGGGGAGCGCACGGAGTGCACGGAGGGTGCGCGCGGCATCGGTCGGCGCGTCGCGTGACGATGTTTTTTTTTGTGAACAGCAGTTTCAAAAAAAGTCAGCGTTGCTTCGCGTTACACCAGACGTTGCAACCGACGCACGCCGTGAGCTCCGTGCGCTGCTGTCCCCAAAGTCGGCGATGCTGCGCGATTCGGGGAGGGTTGCAAGACACGCACTCTCCGGGCTTCCCGGCCTATCCCCCCAAAGAGTCAGCGATGTTGCGCGCGTCGTCGGACGCTGCAACTGGAGCGTCAGGTTGCCAGAGGGGAGTGAAGGAGGTGCTCGAGGCGTCGTAGAGGCGCACGGCTCCTGGTGCTCGCCACTTTGCGAGTTGGATGATCTGGCCGGTGTGCATGCTGACGTGTTCGACCACGTGATAGATGGCGCCGAAGACGGTGGTGTCGGCGCCCTGGATGACGCGTTGTTCGTTGAGCTGCGCGGGTGTGACCGCGAGAATTGCGGCGCCGATCTCACGGATTGACGTGGTGAGCGAGTCGAGAAGCTGCGCTTTCGAGTGGCCATCGCGCGCAGCGAATTCGCCGTCGCGATCGCGTTCGATCGCGTGACCGGCGACACCACCGAGAATCCACTGCCGCGCGTTGCCTTCGATGTGCAGGATCAGGTTGCCGATGGTGTTCGAGCCTTCCACGGGCCGCCACCAGATATCGGCTTCGCTGAGGGGCGCGACGACGAGGCGGATCTTCGGCAGGTACTCATCGACCAGGTAGTCACGCGACGTTTTCAGGAATTCCGCGTTCATGTCGGCCCCGTCGAGTGCATGCTGGCGACGGCCTCGAGGCGTCGGTCCTCGTCGAACGCATTCTCACTGCGCGAGATCACGAGCGTCGCGACACCGTTGCCGATCAGGTTCGTGATGGCGCGCGCCTCCGACATGAATCGATCGACGCCCAAGAGCAGCGCGATGCTTTCAACGGGAATGACCTTCATCGCGCTGAGGGTGCTGGCGAGGACAATGAACCCTGATCCCGTGACACCGGCGGCGCCCTTCGACGTGACCATCAGCACCAGCAGAATGCTCAGCTGCTGCGCGAGGGACAATTCGATGTGATTGACCTGCGCCAGGAAAATCGTCGCCATCGACAGGTAGATCGAGGTGCCGTCGAGATTGAACGAGTAGCCGGCGGGGATCACCAGTCCGACAACGGTCTTGTCGCAGCCGTATCGCTCCATCTTCATCAGCATGCGCGGCAGCGCGGCTTCACTCGAACTGGTGCCGAGGACGAGCAGAATTTCGTCCTTGATGAAGCGCAGGAATTCCAGCAGCCGAAAGCCGTACAGCCGACAGATGATGCCGAGCACGACGAAGATGAAGATAGCCATCGTCGCGTACACGTCGAGCATCAGGCGGCCAAGCGGCAGCAGCGTCTTGAGGCCGAACGATCCGACGGTGAATGCCATCGCGCCGAAGGCGCCGATCGGCGCGAGTTTCATCACCAGCGCGACAATGCGGAAGAACACGTGCGACAGCCGATCGAGCACGTCGACGAGTGGCTTGCCCGTCGTTCCGAGTGCAGTCAGCGCGACGCCGAACAACACGGCGAAGAACACGATCTGCAGGATCTCGCCCTTTGCGAACGCGTCGACGACACTGGACGGCACGATGTTCGTGAGAAAGTCCACGAACTTCATGCCTTCGCCGGCCTTGGTGTACTGCGAAATGTCGCCCCTGGCGAGTGCGGTGACATCGACGCCGTCGCCGGGCCGCGTGACATTGACGATCACGAGGCCGATCGCGAGTGCGAACGTGCTCACGATCTCGAAGTACAGGAACGCCTTGCCGCCGACCTTTCCGACCTTTTTCAGGTCCACCATGTTCGCGATGCCGAGCACGAAGGTGAGGACGATGATCTGTCCGAAGACCATCTTGACTAACTTCACGAACGTGTCGCCGAGTGGACGCAGCGACTTGCCGAGATCGGGCGCGAGGGCACCGAGGAGCACGCCGAGGGCGATCGCGGTGAGCACTTGCACGGTGAGGTTCGAGGCGATGCGCTTCAT
>JANLPZ010000001.1:0-5568 GCA_031367535.1 Gemmatimonadaceae bacterium | reverse complement strand
ATGTACTGGTCGGTCATCAGCGCGCATGCCACAAAATAGTCGCGCGGCACGCCCCCGGGGGGCCATGCCGCGCATCGACTCGTTCTCTCATGCCACCTATTCGTCCGGCGGATCTCCACCGGCGCGCGCACTGTCCGCCCGCAGCTGAATCCGGCGGCGCAACTGCTCCATCATGGCGATGTAGCGCGCACGCTGCTCCGGCGTCAGAAATTCGCTCAGCGCGGTCTGTTCCTTCTGCTGGAGATCGAGTCGCTGCCGTTGCGCATCGAGCAGCTCGTCGAGCAGGCGCGCTGTTTCCGGTGACCGCGATGAATCGCGGCCATTGATCGACTGGCGCAGCTCTCGGCGGATGCGGATCTCATCGCGCGCGACGCGGATGCGATCCTCGCTGAACTTGCGATTCACATCCATCAGACGCGACGCCTGCTGATCATTCAGGTTGAGTCGCTGTTTGACCGCCTGTGCGAGCGCCTCGCGCAGTGCATTCTCGACCCGCTGCCGTTCCGCCAGTGCCTTGTTGCGTTCGTCCGGCGACTGCGCAGCATTCGCCTCGCGGCGCGCTTCACGTCGGGCGCGAATGGCTTCGCGTGCGGTCGTTGCATCCTGCGCGACGAGCACGGTCGGCACGATGATCGCGACCAGCATTGCGCACAGCAGTCGCTGTGAGCCCCGAAACATCATGCGCCCTCCGCGGGCATGAGATCTGTCGCAGCATCCGGTTCAGCCGACGGCACGCCGTCGAGCGAGCGAATGTCCGACTCGAGCGCGCGCAGCTGCTCCACCGAGAGATCGTCGGTGGATGTGCCAAGACCGAGCTGCATGGTGTTTCCGCCAACCGCCGCAGTTTCCGCGGCAACAACAGGTGGGACAGGTATCGATGCGGTGCCACGCCCTTCCCACACCGACACCATCGTTCCACCACCCACAACCACCAACAGTGCCGCGGCGCGTGCAAACGTCCGCGAAATCATGGGGCGCTTTGCCTGTCGGCGCTGCGCCAGTTCATCGATCTGTGTGGAACCGGCGGCGTTCGGCGGTGCCGGCAACGCTGACACGATGCGCGCGACGTTCACCGCTGGCACCGGTCGCTGTGCCGCGCGCACGGAGCGCAACAGCGCCAGTTCGGCGGCCAGCTCGGGATCGGCCGCCAGCGCCTGCTCCAGCGCCATCGCGTCGGTCGCCGAGAGGCGTCCGTGCAACAGATCCGGCAACAGGTCCTGCAGCGCGTCCTTCGGTGTGTCACGCATCGAGAAACTCCTTCACGGCCCGCATTGCATTGTGGTAGTGCACTCTCGCCGCTCCTTCAGTGGTGGATGCGACGACAGCAATGTCCTTGTACGACAGCCCTTCGACCACCCGCAGCGTGAAGACTTCGCGCTGCAGCGGTGACAAGCGCGCCACTGCCTGTCGTACCCTGCCCTCCGATTCGTCGGCCACGACACCATCGAGCACGTCGTCGGCCGACACCAGCTGGTCCTGCGCGTCCTCGATCGTCACATGATTCCGTTCGCGACTCTTGGAGCGCCGCTGATCCAGCACCAGCCGCCGTGCGATCGTGAACAACCACGACCGGAGCGACGACTCTCCACGAAACGTTTCGAGCGAGCCGAAGGCGCGCACAAACGTGTCCTGCACGATCTCGTCGGTCGCGACCATCGCGCCCAGGCTTCCCACGAACCGCGTCAGCGATGTGACATGCCGTTCCACCAGAGCGGTGGCGGCACGCTGATCGCCGCCATTCCAGCGGGCAATCAGCGCGCGATCTATCTCTGCGTCGTCGCCGGCTCGGATCAGGTCAGGCATCTCAGTCAGGTAGGCAGACGCGGGCCGCCCGACGATGTTAAGGTCGCTGTGATCCGCCTCCTCATTTTTCACCGCTGACCCTCCCGGATCGTGCCTGAGCGCCCTCGTCCCGAGCTGATCGCCCACCGCGGCATGCCGCGCCGGCACCGCGAGAATACCCTGCCCGGGTTCCTCGCCGCCATCGAGGCTGGCGCGTCTGGCTGGGAGTTGGATGTCCACGGGACCCGGGATGGAGTGGTCGTTGTGCACCACGACCCTGTCCTGCCGAGCTGGGCCGGGAGTCTGGCTGGGCAGGCGATCGCGACTCTGGACTGGTCAACCCTCGCCGCGGCAACGGTCGGACCGGCCGGCGAACCGATGCCGTCACTGGATGCCGTCCTCGACGCGGCGGGTGCGGAGATCACGGTCTATGTCGAGGTGAAGGCGCGCGGCATCGACGCGCCGGTGTCCGAGTGTCTGGCACGTCATCCCGATTGCCGCGCGGCAGTCCACAGCTTCGATCATCGGATCGCGAAGTCGATTCATGCGCTGTCGGCGCGGTCTACGGGCATTCTCACGGACTCGTATCTCATCGACGCTGCACACGCCTTGCGCGCTGCCGATGCGCGGGATTTCTGGCCGCATCGCGAGATGGTCGATCAGGCGCTGGTCGATGCCATCCACGCCGCCGGTGGCCGCGTCATCGTCTGGACGGTGAACGACGTATCTGATGCACGCCGTCTGTGGCACCTCGGCGTGGACGGTCTGTGCTCCGACGTCGTCGATGAACTGCGGGACGCACTGACGGCCTGACACCACGCCGATGTCATGGCGGTTGCCGGTCTGCGGGCGCACATTGCGCCCCGTTCTCCCTCGTGCCGCCCACCTTCCGGAGGTTGTCGCTCGTGAAGCCATTCCTTGTCCTGCTGTGCGCGGTCGGTACCGCGCTGCAGGCTCAGACGCCCGGTGCGCCTGCCGCACCGGCCAGGGCCAGTACGCCGCCCGGCACCGGCGCCGTTGCGCTGCCGAATGCCGATCCGTTCCCCAGCACGTATCGCGTTCCCGTCTCGCGCGCGATGCTGATCACGAATGCGACCCTGCTGACGGCGGCCGGCCCGCAGATCGATCGTGGCTACATCCTCCTGCGTGATGGCAAGATCGTGAGTGTCGGGAGCGGCGCGCCGCCGAGTGCAGGTGACGCGGACGTGATCGATGCGAATGGTCGCTATGTGACACCAGGGCTGATCGACACGCACTCACATCTTGGTGTCTATGCGGCGCCCGGCGGCGACGCACTCAGTGACGGCAACGAAGCCACTTCACCGACGACGGCACGGGTATGGGCAGAACACAGCGTCTGGCCACAGGACCCGCAATTCCCGCGCGATCTCGCTGGCGGCGTGACGACGCTGCAAATCCTGCCCGGCTCGGCCAACCTGATCGGTGGTCGCAGCGTCGTGCTCAAGGTCGTGCCGAGTGTCAGCGCGCAGGGCATGAAGTTTCCTGGCGCGAAATACGGCCTCAAGATGGCGTGCGGCGAGAACCCGAAGCGCGTGTACGCGAGTCGGGGGCCCTCGACGCGGATGGGCAACGTGGCCGGCTACCGCGCGGCCTGGATTCAGGCCGAAGCGTATCGGCGTCGCTGGGACAAGTGGCTCGCCGACAAGAGTGGTGATCCACCGGTGCGTGATCTCGAACTCGAGACGATGGCGGAAGTGCTTCGCGGCAACATCCTCGTGCACAACCATTGCTATCGTGCTGATGAAATGATGCAGATGGTCGACATCGCAAAGGAGTTCGGGTATCGCATCCGTTCGTTCCATCATGGTGTCGAGGCGTACAAGCTGGCCGACGTGATGGCGCGAGACAGCATCTCGGGTTCGCTGTGGAGCGACTGGGGTGGATTCAAGATGGAAGCGCTCGATGGCATTCGCGCGAACCTGGCGCTGGTTCACAACGCCGGTGCGCGCGCGATCGTGCACTCCGACGATCCGAGCGGATCGCAGCGCCTCAACCAGGACGCATCGAAGGCACGCGCCGCTGGCGCATCCATCGGTATCACGATCGATGATGCCACGTTGATCAAGTGGATCACGATCAATGCGGCCTGGGCACTCGACCTGCACGATCGCATCGGATCACTGGAAGCGGGCAAGAACGCCGACGTGGTGCTCTGGTCAGGGAATCCGTTCAGCGTGTACACGCGCGCCGATCGTGTGATCATCGATGGCGCGACACGGTACGATCGCATGGACCCGAAACAACAGTGGCGCACGGACTTCGAACTTGGATTTGTCCCTGCCCCGTCCCCGTCGACTGGAGGGCGCCGCTGATGCGTGCCATGCGAACGACCGCACTGGCGGTCATGACTGTCGTTCTCGCGACGCGTGCGATGGCGCAGGAAACAGTGGCGATCACCGGCGGAACGATCTACCCGGTGAGCGGTCCGAAGATGGAGAACGCGACCATCGTCTTCACGAACGGTGTGATCACGGCGATGGGCGCCAACGTGTCGATTCCGGCGAACGCGCGCCGCATCGAAGCAGCCGGCAAATGGATTACACCGGGCCTCGTGTCGCCAGTGACATCGCTCGGTGTGGTGGAAGTCGGTGCGGTGAGTGACACGCGTGACTCGCGCGCACGCGGCACGAACAACATCGCGTCGTCATTCCGTGTGTGGGATGCCTTCAATCCGCGTTCAGTGAGCCTGCCTGTTGCGCGACAGGACGGCGGCGTCACGACGGTCGGTGTGATGCCGTCGGGCGGCATGATCGCCGGTCAGGGAGCGGCCTTCGATCTCCGCGAAGGTGAAAACGCTGACGGCATGCTGCGCAAGGCACCGGTGGCGATGGTGGCGACACTGGACAATGCGGCCGCTGCCGGCGCCGGGTCGCGCGGAGAAGCGCTCGCGAAATTCCGTACACTGCTCCGTGATGCAGCAGCGTTCAACATCAATCGCGTGCGCTACGATGCGGGCGCAATGCGTGAGCTGAGTGCATCGCGCTCGGACCTCGAGGCGATGCAGCTGGTGCTCAAGGGCACGATTCCGCTCGTGATTGGTGCTGATCGCGCCAGTGAAATCCTGAACGCGATCGCACTCGGCAAGGAGTTCGGCATCCGCATCGTGATCACGGGAGCCGCAGAAGCGTGGAGCGTTGCACCGCAGCTGGCCGCCGCGAAGGTGGCCGTGATGACGGGCGCCGAAAGCAATATCCCGACGTCGTTTGCCGAACTCGGTCAGCGTCAGGAGAATCTGGCGTTGCTGCGCGCCGCTGGTGTGACGGTGGCCATCGTCGGCAACGGCGCTGGCGGGGAAGAAGGCTTCAACGTCCGCAATCTGCGGTATGAAGCCGGCAACGCCGTCGCGTACGGCATGTCGTGGGACGACGCACTGCGCGCCATCACGCTCGCACCCGCCGAGATCCTCGGTGTGAGTGATCGGGTCGGTTCGCTGGCAGTCGGCAAGGCCGCCAACGTTGTGATCTGGACGGGTGATCCTTTCGAATATGCGACACAGCCCGAGCGCGTCTTCGTCGGAGGCAAGGACACCCACGTCCTGACTCGCCAGGACCAGCTCACCGCTCGCTATCGCACGTTGCCGGTCAAGTACTAGCGCCGTACCTGCTGGTCTCGCACAGAGCCACAGAGCCACAGAAAGTTCTACTCGGTCGAGCATAAAAATTTTCACGCGGGGCTCGCGGGGGACGCGGAGGAAAAACAAATGCTGTTGGAACGGCGCTCGCGAGACGCTGTTCCAACAGCATTTTTGTTGACCTTCCCCGCGTC
>JANLPZ010000202.1:0-4053 GCA_031367535.1 Gemmatimonadaceae bacterium | reverse complement strand
GCCGATATTACTGCCGATGAAGTCGGTGTACTGAAACGGCAGAAATCCGCTCTGTTGCCTGCCCTCGCCAAAGCCGACGCCGAACATCTTGCCGGCGCCGATGGCGATCATCGACTGACGCGTCTGGAGATTGATATCCTGCGCGCAGCCGACGGCCCGCGGCTCGTCACGCCAGTCGCCTATGCGGCATTTCACGTAGCCGTTCGTTTTCCCCCAGGCGAACGGAATCACGAAAAGACCGATCAACAGAAAATGCCCGACACGTGCGCCGGCCACGAACAGCATCGCGCCCATCAGCGCCATGTAGAACAGCGCCACGGACACATCCGGCTCGAGGATAGCGAGCGCTGCGAGCGCACCGTTGACAGCAAAGAACGGCAGTAGTCCCTTGCCGAGACGCCGAAGCTGCTCGCCCTTCTTGGCCGCCAGCATCGCCGTCCAGATGATCACCGCGACCTTCGCAAATTCGGACGGCTGCACGGCACGACTGAACAGAAAACGCTTCGAGCCGTGGACGCCCGCAGACAGGAGCAACACCGCGAGCATCATCAGTATCGAGAAAATCATGATGTGCCACGCCCACCTGCGATATCGCTCGGCATCGAATTTCGCGCAGATCGCGAACGCCACGATCCCGACACCCGCCCCGACCAGCTGTTGGACGAGGTAATACGACGGCGTGAGATTCTTCTGCTGCGCGACGATGACGGTGGCGCTGTAGACAGTCGCCAATCCGAGCACGAGCAGAATCGCGGTGATGAGCAGCAGTGCGCGAGCCTCGACGCCCATGCGCCAGCGTTCGCGGACAATTTCGGCGGTCATTGCGGCAGTCATGCAACGTCTCCCAAGGCAAGACGGCGGAAGGTGGCGCCGCGCTCTTCATAATTTCGGAACATGTCGAAGCTCGAGCAGGCCGGCGACAGCAGCACCGCATCGCCCGAGACGGTGAGCTCGCGCGCACGTGCGATCACATCACTGAACGATCCGTCGACGCGTTCGACCGGTACGAGCTGTCCGAGGTCATGCACGATTTCGTCGGCTGCCTCTCCGTACGCAATCACACACTTCCCATGCGCATGAAACGGCTCGGCGAGTGCTGTGTACGGCTCGCCTTTGTGGCGCCCGCCAAGCAACAGCACATACGGTCGCGTCATGCCCTGCACCGCGACCAGCGTCGAGCTCACATTGGTGGCCTTCGAATCGTTGAGCCAGAGTCGGCCATCAGATGTCGGGACCGGCTCGAGACGATGCGGCAACGCGTGGAACGAGCGCAGTGCGGCTGCGATCGTCGCTCGGGCGGCGTCCGTGGCGAAGGCGGCGCTGGCGCTGCACACGGCGAGTGCCGCAGTCAGCGCATTGGCGACGTTGTGATCACCGACCAGTGACAGGTCATCACGACGGAGCAGTGGTGCACCGAAGAGCATGAGCATCCGGCTCGCAGGATCGTACCACGCATCCGCTGGCGCACGAAGGCGAAAGGTGTGGATCGTTCCGGGTAGCGTCGTGGTGCGACCGAGGCGCTGGTGAAGCGCCATGACCTGTTCGTCATCGCCGTTCAGCACCCAGATCGAGTCAGCGTCGGCGTTCGCGAAGAGCCGCGCCTTGTCGGCATAGTAGTCGTCGACCGACGCGTACCGATCGAGATGGTCCGGGCTCAGGTTCGTCACGACACCGACCGTGGGATGGATGCCCGGCGTGTCGTGCAACTGAAAACTCGAGCACTCGAGCGCGGCCCATGTCGGTTGCGGATCGCGCAGCGCGACCTCGGCGAGCGCGGTGCCGATGTTGCCGGCATCAACCGCTGAGACGCCGAGTGCGCGCAACATGTGTCCGATGAGCGCGGTGGTGGTCGTCTTGCCGTTCGTGCCGGTGATCGCGATGTAGCGCAATGCGGGCATCGCTCCGAGAGCGACTTCCATCTCGCCGACGACAGGCACACCATGTTCGCGCGCTGCTTCAATCGGCGGCGCGGTCGGCGGCACGCCCGGACTCGCCACGACCAGCGCGGCCGATGCGATTCGCGACAGATCATGCGCACCGAGCTGTACGTCGACGCCAATCGCGCGCAACCGATCCGCCGTCGCCTCCAGCGCGAGCGATGTGCCGCCGTCGGAGGCGTACACGCGATCACCGTCACGGCGAAGCAGTGTTGACACCGCCGCGCCGGATTTCCCGAGGCCGAGCACCGCAATCTCACCCGGCGCTCGGCCGACCCGCGCGAACAGGGAGGCGCTCATCGCAGCTTGAGCGTTCCCAGGGCGAGAAAAGCGCAGAGAATGCCGATGATCCAGAAGCGCACGACGACCTGCGTTTCCGGCCAGCCCTTCAATTCGAAATGGTGGTGCAGCGGCGCTTTCAGAAAGACTCGATGCTTCTGCGCGAACTCGAGTCCGAATTTCTTGCGACGGTACTTGAAGACCGATCGCTGCAGGATCACCGAGATGACTTCAGCAACAAAGACAGCACCGACGATCGCGAGCAGGAACTCACTCTTGAGCAGGATGGCGACGGCTCCGATCGCGCCGCCGAGGGCCAGCGATCCCGTGTCACCCATGAATACCTGCGCCGGGAATGCATTGAACCAGAGGAAGCCGATCAACGCGCCGAACATCGCGGCGCAGAAGATCGTGAGTTCACCGGCGCCACGGAGATAGAACAGTTGCAGATAGCCGCTGACGTCGATGCGGCCCATTGCGTAGGCGTAGATCGCAAACGTGACTGCGGCAATTGCGCACAAACCCGCGGCGAGGCCGTCGAGACCGTCGGTGAAATTCACCGCGTTGCTGGCACCGGTCAGGATGAACGTCACGAACGGCACGTACGTCCACGCGAAACCGATCGAGAGCGGTACGATGAGCACATACTTGAAGAACGGCAGCGTCGTAGACGCACCGGGCAGTGTACTGATCGGATCGAGCCAGAGATAGAGGCCGAGGGCGACGCCGATGACGACCTGTCCCGCGAGTTTATAGCGCTCGACGAGGCCTTCGTTCTTGATGCCAAGGCGCTTCTGTCGGAGCTTCAGATAGTCGTCGAGGAAACCGATGCCTCCCATCCACGCCATCACCACCAGCGCCAACAGCACGTAGCGGTTGTTGAGCTTCGCCCACAGCAAAGTCGGGATGATTGTGGCAGCGAGGATGATCAGGCCGCCCATCGTCGGCGTGGTGCCCTTGGCCTTGTGCGAATCCGGCGTGCCTTCACGCACGACCTGATGCAACGCCATGGAGCGCAGCCGCGCGATGATGATCGGCCCGACGAGAAACGCCATCAGCAACGCGGTGACGGCGGCGCCGACCGCACGAAAGCTGATGTAGTAGATCAGCCGGAACGGTTCCCAGTAGGGTTGCAGCGGCGCAAGAAGATGAAACAGCACGGCGGGGAGTCGTGTGTGGGTCAGGCGGCCGAAGTGGCCCAGGCGGTGATCGGCGCAACGAGTCGTTCCAGTCGTGCGCCACGTGAACCTTTGAGCAAGATCGCGGCCGTGCGTGGTGCGTTCGCGAGCAACTCCGCTTCTGCGAGTAGTGCGTCGTCTGCGAGCACGAGGCGAGGGTCGTCCGGCGCGACGCGACGAAACGCCGCGGCGAAATCGCCGACGCCGACGATCATGGTCAGCGGACGTGCGACGGCATCCCGCGCGATGGCATCGTGCAACGCATCGGCGCCGGCGCCGAGTTCGCGCATCGTACCGAGGACGGCCACCAGCGGCCGTCCCTGCCCGACGGCTTCGAGCAGATCGAGTGCCGCGCGCATCGACGGCGGATTGGCGTTGTAGGCATCGTTCACGAGCAATGCGGTGCCGAGCGGATCGACCGCAGCGCGCATCGATGGCTGCTGCATGCGCGACAGTCCGAACTGCATCTGTTCGAGCGTGACGCCAAAGCCGCGTGCGACCGTCACCGCCAGCATGGCGTTGCGCAGGTTGTGAGCACCGCGAAGGGGAATGTGCAGATCGCCGTCCTCGAACGTGAGCGTGCCGCTGCCGTCGGGCTCGAGCCGCCAGCGGAGCGGTTGCATGTGACCGTCGTCGAGGCCCGCGATGACGACCTGCTG
>JANLPZ010000047.1:0-5393 GCA_031367535.1 Gemmatimonadaceae bacterium | reverse complement strand
CTTCGATCTGGTTCTGCGCGTACACGGCCTGCGTCGTGAACGTGGTGCGGCTATTGGCGTCGGTTGCGCTGTAGCGGAAGGTCGCCGGTGTCGTGACGGTCGGCGCGGTGAACGGGACGGCGTACGAGGTGGCCGTGCTACCGGTCGCGCCGAAGTACCCCGTGTTCCGCACGTTGTCAGTGCGCTGCGACGCGAACTCGGCGCCGAGCAACAGCGTCTGCCGCAATGCGCCACGTGTGACGGTAGTGGTGAGATCGGTCTGGTTGAACAGGTTCTCCCGATCGGTGCCGGTGTTGTAGCCCTGCAGGTTGACCGACGCGAGTGCGCCGTTCACCGCACCGGGAAACACGTTCTGGTAGAACTTGTCGTACGTCATGAACCGTGAACGATTGCGCAGCTGCAGCGGGCTCACATGTTCGTTGCCGCGCCAGAGCTGATGGTCGACCGAGGCGCTGACACTCTGCGCTTCGAGGCGCGAGCGGCTCTGGTCCGGATCACCGAAGAAGGTCTCAATCGGTGTCGGCGACGGTGCGCCGAGATACGATGGAATGCCGCGATCGACCACACGACGGTCGCGGTAGAACTCGTAGCCGACATGCACCAGCGTCGCACCGAGCAGCAGCGATGCGGTGGGGTTGATGCCGATGCGTTCACCGCCGGACTGCTGGCGGAAGGTGGCCGAGTTTTCGTAGAGCGCGTTGAGGCGCGTTGCGAGATTGGTCGTGATGCCCTGACCGACGTCGAGCGATGTGCGACGCTGATCGAAGCTGCCACCGGTCAGTGACAGATTGCGGGTCGGGAACCACTGCGCATCCTTGGTCACACGATTGATCACACCACCACCGCCGCCGCGACCGAACGTCATCGCATTCGGGCCCTTCAGCGCCTCGACGCGATCGACGTTGTACACGTCGCGGTAGTACTGCGCATCGTCCCGGATGCCGTCGATGAAGAAATCGGCGGTCGTGCTCTGTCCGCGAATCGTCGGCGCATCGCGGTGTCCCTCGCCCTGACCCATCGTGATGCCGGGCACATAGCGCACCACATCCGCCATCCCCTGCATCGCCTGATCCGAGATCAGCGACCGGCTGATCTCGGTCGCGGACTGCGGCACATCGCGAAGCAGCACATCGGTGCGTGTCGCGCTCGAGGTGCGGCGCACCGAGTAGGAGACGCGCCGTCGGGCGCTGTCGGAGACGGTGACGCGGGTCAGCGTGGTCGGTGTCCGTTTCGCTGAACTGTCCGCTTTCGGGGTCGGCTGCTGCATGGCGGACGCGGTCGGAGCGCGAAGTGCCAGGAGGGAGAATGCGGCGGCGACAAGCGCCGGGCGTCGGATAAGACTTGGCATTGGCTTAGCTGAGAATGACTATCAAGAAGCTGTGACGCACCGAGAATGGCATGTAAAGCCGATGAAGTCAATCGGGATTGAGGGCAAGCTCTCCGAGACTCCGGGTGGGCCAGTCTTGCGGGCGGCCGGCTTCCGTGCGCCGCGACCTTCTTGAAGAGCCTTTGGATGCAGAGGCCGGGGAGGCTGGGGAGTGCGGCGGTTGCTGCGCTCCGTGATTTGCGCGGCATCCCTGACTTTTTTGGGTGAGGAGCGCACGGAGCTCACGGAGGGTGCTCCGCTCGACGCTCTGCCCATCGCGTACCGATGGCTATTTGGGAAAAGTATTTCCAAACAAAGTCAGCGACCTTGCGCGCTGCGATGATCGCCGCAACGGGCGCACTCTCGGATCTCCCCGTGCTATTCCCACAAGAAGTCAGCGACGCTTCGCGCCACGTCGAAGCCCGCAAGCGACGCACTCCGTGAGCTCCGTGCGCTCCGCCTCACAAATCAGCAATGCCGCGTTCGGTACGGAGCGCTGCAATCGGCTTGAGCTTCTTCGGCACCACGATCGGTGCGACGCCGAGTGATGAAACTTTGGCGTTGAAGGTGGCGACGTCCTTGTTCAGGACATCTTCGAGACGCTTCAGCATCGGCGCCCACTGCTGCACCAGTTCACCGCTGCGCTGCACCGCGCCCTCGGTGGGCCGACCCTCGGGACCGCCGTGGATGTAGCCGTTGGTACCGGTGACGTTGGCGTACGTCTCGGCCAGTTGATTGTCGAGACGGCCGCCGAAACGCAGCACATCGTAGGTGACCTTGATGCGCGGCTCGGTCATCAGCTGTTCGAGTGAATCGAGGCGCGACTCGAGCGCGGCGGCGAGTGGAGCGAGATCGCCTGCGACGCCCGCCTTCGCTGCCTGATCCATACTCGCGCGTGCCTGCGCCCGCACGCCGCGCATCGTTTCCAATGAACGATTGAGCGACTCGAGCGTGTCACGCAGCTGACGCGCGGTTTCGAACTGTGAGACGTAGTCCGCGGCACTGACGTCGGTGAGTCGCGGATCGGGCAACACCTTGAACGGCCGCACCTGCGTCGCACCTGCTGTGATGAGACGCACTTCGTAGTCACCCGGCACGGCGCGAATACCGCCGGTGTATCCCCACAACACCTGATCGGGCGCCATCAGCGGACCGGGCCACGTCAGGTCCCAGACGACGGCGTGTGCACCCGCCTTCACCGGCAGCACGGGCTGCTGCCGACGGCGACTTTCGCTGGTGTCGGTGGTCAAAGTCCGCACGACGACGCCAGCTGCGGTGCGTACCTCGAGCGTGTACGGCGCCGTCACGCTATCGCGCAGCACGAGATGAAATACGGCGCCATTCGGCGGTGCATCGAGCGGCGCCTCGCGACCGCCTGAGCCGCCACTCTGACTGCGATCGGCGCGCACGACGTTGCGCGGCTGGTGCAGATGAATCGCGGCGACCGGCTTCGACTCTGCCAGCTGCTGCAGCGGTGACAGGTCGTCGAGAATCCAGAGCGAGCGACCCTGCGTGCCGACGATCAAGTCATCGTTGTAGAGCTGGATATCACTGATCGGCACGATCGGCAGATTCCGCTGGAACGACTGCCAGTGTGCACCATTGTCGATCGATACGAACATGCCGAACTCCGTGCCAGCATAGAGTAGTCCTGCACGCCTCGCATCCTCTCGCACCACGCGCACCGGGAAATCACGCGGAATGCCGTTGGTGCCGTCAGCGATGCGCGTCCAGGTGCGGCCGTAGTCGTCCGTCCGCCACGCATACGGCGCGTAGTCATCCAGCCGGTAGCGATGCACCGCGATGTACGCTCGGCCCGCCACATGCCGCGATACATCGATGCGATTGACAGTCCCGAACTTCGGCATGTCGGTCGGTGTGATGTCGCTCCATGTCGAACCACCATCGCGCGTGATGTGCACACGTCCATCATCGCTGCCGGTCCAGATGATCTTCGCGTCCTTGGGGTCTTCGCCGAGCGAGAAGATGGTGTTGAACATCTCGACGCCGGTCTGGTCTCCGTTGATCGGACCGCCGGCCATGTTCTGCGTCGACTTGTCGTTGGTGGTAAGGTCCGGGCTGATCACCGTCCACGAATTGCCGCCGTCGCGCGTGCGATGCAGCACCTGCGACGCGTGATACACGACATTCGGATCATGGCGTGATACGAGGATCGGCGCGACCCACTGGAAGCGGTACTTGAGCGCCGACGCCTTCTGCCCCACCTGTTGTTGCGGATAGGTGATCACGTCGCGTCGCGTATCGCGCTTCGGTTCGTAGCGGTTGATCGCACCACCGTAACAGCCGCCGTAGATCACATCCGGATGATCCGGATGCAGCGCCACCGGCCCCGTTTCGCAGCCTCCGGCATTCATCCACGCATTCATTGGATGCAACGTGTTTGCATCGAGATAGGACGGCACGGAGATCGACGTGTTGTCTTGCTGCGCGCTGTACACACGATACGGAAAAGCATGATCGACGACGACGTCGTACATCTCGGCCGTCGCCATCAGGTTCATGCTGCTCCACGTCTTGCCGCCAGTGAGCGACACCACCGATCCGCCGTCATCACTCAACCCCATGATGCGCGGATTGGTCGGGTTGATCCACAGGTCATGTGTATCACCGTGCGGCACGCTGACAGCTTCGAACGTCTTGCCGCCATCCACCGACTTGTGCAGCTGCACACTCATCAGCCAGATCTGGTTCTCGTTCACCGGATCGGCCACGATGCGGTAGTAGTACCATGCGCGCTGCCGGATCTTGTTCTCGGCGTTGACACGCGTCCACGTGGTGCCGCCATCGTCGCTGCGATAGAGACCACCGGCCGGTTCCGCCTCGACCAATGCCCACACACGGTCCGGATTCGCTGGCGAGATGGTGATGCCCACCTTGCCGACGAGGCCAGTCGGCAGTCCGCCACCGAGTTTCGTCCACGAATCGCCGCCGTCGAGTGAGCGATACACACCACTCTCCGGTCCACCCGAGATCATCGTCCACGGCTTGCGCTCTGCGCGCCACATTCCGGCAAACAGGATGCGCGGGTTGCGCGGATGCATCACGAGTTCGCTGGCGCCGGTGGAATCGTTGAGGAACAGCACCTGCCGCCACGTCGCGCCACCATCCTTCGAGCGATAGATGCCACGCTCCTTGTTCTTGCCGAACGGATGGCCGAGGGCTGCGGCGTAGACGAGATCCGGATTGGTAGGATGTACGACGGTGCGGCCGATAGCGCCCGTTTCACGCAGGCCGCTGAAGGCCCAAGTGCGACCGGCGTCGGTGGATTTCCACATGCCGCGTCCGGTGGATGAGTTGCCGCGCACGTCCTGCGATCCGGTACCGACGAAGATCACGTTCGGATCGGAGTCGGCGACATCGATCGAGCCGATCACACCTCCGAAGAACTTGTCGGTGATCGGTTGCCAGCTCTGACCCGCGTCCTCGGTGCGAAAGACGCCGCCGCCAGTGCTGCCTGAGTAGAACAGAAATGGCTGCGACGAGACGCCGGCAATGGCCGTCGAGCGGCCGGCGCGGTACGGTCCGATGAGTCGGTACTTCATCGAGCCGAGCAGGCTGCTGTCAATGACGGCAGTTGCGCTGGCATCGGTACCGCGCGCCGTTCGCGGGCGCTGCGCGGTCAGTGGGCGTGAGGCGCCGACGATGGCGAGTGGCAGCAACAGCGCGGCAAGCGGGCGGAATCGGAGCATGGCGGAGCGGATGGAAGCCGGAGTTGCGGGCACGCCCACTGCGGCCCGGACTGACAGCATACGCAGGCTGTCGATGGCGTGCTGATGCGCGGTCCCCGGCGACGGCTTGCGATCGTGCGGCGCGTGGGAGATGCTGAGGGTGTATCGGTCGGTTCACCACGCCCACCCGGGAGTTTTTCGATGCGCGCGTTTCGCCTCTTGTCCGCCGGATTCGTCGCTGTGCAGCTATGCCTCGTGATGGCCATGCCGACGCGTGTGCACGCGCAGGATTCCACCAAAGCCGCCGCGCCGAAGCCAAAGCCGAAGGGTCGCGCGAA
>JANLPZ010000176.1:0-13737 GCA_031367535.1 Gemmatimonadaceae bacterium | reverse complement strand
GCCGATCATCCCGACGTGATCGCGCAGGCCACGCCAGAGGACCGTCAGGCGTTGGGACGGGCGGTGTCGGACAATCGCGCCGATGTGGTGCGCACGATGGTCGCGGTCGGCTGGCCGCTGAATGAAGAAGGAGAGTGGGGTGGCACACCACTGCACTGGGCGGCGTGGAATGCGCGCGTCGCGATGGTCACGTTGCTGCTGCAACACGGCGCGCCAGTCAATGTGTGCGATTCACGCTACGGCAGCTCACCGATCGCGTGGGCTGCACACGGCTCACGGTGGAGCGGTCACGGCACCGACGATGAGTACGTGGCGATCACGACGATGCTGCTCGACGCGGGGGCGACACGCGCCGAGTCATTCAATTTCTGGAACGAAGCGCTGGAGTCGTTCGCACGCCCGGCGGTGTTGCGCGTGCTCACCAAGCGCGGATTCGTGCCGCCGTCCTGACCACTCGGCGGCACGTTTCACGTGGCGGTCAGCGTTCCCAGAAGTGCGGCGGCTCGATACCCAGCGCGCGCAGGTACACGTACCCCTGGCCGCGGTGGTGGATCTCATTGTCGATGACGTAGTGAAAGAGGTCATGCACGGGCATCGTCCACTGCCCGAATGCGGTGACCGTTTCGCCGAACTTTGCGATCGGGATCTGCGGAAAGACGCGGTCGAGTTCTGTCGTCGTCTCATCCCATGCGGCGAGGATGTCCGCCTGCGAGGTGGCCTTGGAGACGGCGTATTCCTCCCAGTTGCCGGTCAGGACACCGTGGGTCGTGGGACCGGCCATGCCGAGCATTTCTGCGGCGAGCGCGCTGAAGGGGCGCATCCCGCCGATGCTGAGCGAGGAGAATTCGTCGGTCGGAAAGGCGGCAATGACCCGGCGGGTCAGCCGGCGATGGCCCTGCCAGTGCGCGAGGAACGCTTCGGGGGTGATGACGACGGGCAATGCGGTGGAGTTGGACATCGAGGGCCTCGGGGGGTGGAGCGCGTGTGGGGAGCGAGCCGAGTGCTTTCGGGGTTTGTTCGGACCGTCAGGATAGAGTCTGGGTCAGTGCACTGTCAAGAGTAGGACCGGCGGACCAAGTCGGGCGGGACCTGTCGGAGAGGGGTGACGCGTGCTGCGATATATAGTTACTATTCGATACCAGGGTACGGCGTCGCTCGGTTGCGCGCCAGAGCAGGCGACCTGGGCCGGATGGATGTCCGCATCGACGCCGATGCCACGATGGTTGCGCTGCCGCGGAGGTTGCGGACACGATGATAGTCAGCGATCTCGAACTGCTGTACGACTACGGCTACTGGGCCAATGCGCGCGTTCGTGATGCGCTGCATTCGCTGACGCCGGAAGAATTCACCCGCTCTGTCGCCGGCAGCTACGGCTCCGTGCGCAACACTCTCGTGCACATCATGAGTGCGGAGTGGGGCTGGCTCGATCGGTGCGGCGGTGCGCCACGCGGCGGGCCACTGAAGGCGTCGGACTTTCCGTCGGCGTGTTCACTGTTCGAGCAATGGATGCTGATCGAAGCGCACATGCGCACATTCCTCGCTGCTCTCCACGACGACGATCTTCAGCGCCCGATGCCATTCGCCTTTGGCGGCGGGGCGCCGAACTTCCTGCCGCTCGGTCAGCTGCTGCATCACGCGACAGTGCACGGCGCGCATCACCGTGGACAGGTCGCGTTGTTGCTGCGGTCACTCGGTCACGCGCCGGGCAACTTCGACATTCTCGATTTCTACAGCGAACGCGCTCGCGCGACGACCGTCGTCGCGTAAGTCAGCGGTTGTATTCCGACGTGCTGACGCGCGTTGTCGATGATCAGGTCGCGCCAGCGCTTCGAATCGGCCGACGTGACCGAAATCGTATCACCCTTCAACACGAACGTCGTCACGTCGTACACGCCGGCCCTCAGCCAGTCCATCGCCGTACCCACCGCGTCGACCTTGCTCGCGATCAGGTCGGGCGGAATCAACAGCGCCATCGCGACGGTCACGAACCGGAACGCCAGTCGTTGCCGGAGCGGCCGGACAACGCCGGATGTCAGCGACGCGTCAGGCTCTGTCATGGTGCCGATCTGTACGTGGCAGCGCAGCGCGCGACTTTGTATGCTCCGCCAGCGTAGTGACTTCTCAGCCCGGCACGCATCGCACGGAATGGCAGATGGCCGCACCCGACAGCCCGAAGTTTTTCGCCACCGCGGCCGCATTCCGCGCCTGGCTGACGGAACACGGGTCGACGACACCCTCACTCATCGTCGGATTTCACAAGGTGGGCACCGGGACTTTGTGCATGAGGTGGCCCGAGTCGGTGGACGAGGCGCTCTGCGTTGGCTGGATCGATGGCGTGCGAAAGCGCATCGACGAACACGCCTATCAGATTCGCTTCACACCGCGTCGCAAAGGCTCGATCTGGAGCACGGTGAACATCGCGCGCGTGGCCGCGCTGACGGAGGAAGGTCGCATGACGCCGGCTGGTTTGGCCGCGTTCGCATTACGCACTGATCGCAAGTCGAATGTGTATGCGTACGAACAGGCGACAGCGAGAGAGTTGACCGCCGCGGAATTGGCGGCCTTCCAGCGTCGCAAGAAAGCGTGGGCGTGGTTCGAAGCGGTGGCGCCGAGTTACCGGAAGGTCGTGCTGCACTGGGTGACGAGTGCGAAGCAGGCCGCGACGCGTGAACGCCGGCTGACAAAATTGATGGACAGCTGCGCCGTCGGCGAACGGTTGCTCTGATGACGAGTCCGCCGAGTGCGACTGAGCGCCGGAACCGCCTCACGTCGGTGGACGCACTGCGCGGGCTCGTGATGATCATCATGGCACTGGATCATGTGCGTGACTTCATCCATCGCGCCGCGATGACGTCGCAGCCCACCGATCTGACCGCGACCACACCGACGCTTTTCTTCACGCGGTGGATCACACACTTCTGCGCGCCGGTGTTCATGTTCTCGGCCGGCTTGGGCGCATACCTGTGGTGGCAGAAGGGGCACTCGAAGGGTGAGCTCAGCCGGTATCTCGTATCCCGTGGCTTGTGGCTCATGCTGCTTGAAGTGACGGTGATGCGCGTTGCCTACAACTTCACGCTCAGTATGCAGTATCCGCTGCTGCTACTGGTGTTGTGGGTGCTCGGTGCCTGCATGGTGAGCCTTGCGCTGCTGGCGTGGCTGCCTTGGCGCGTGCTGACGGTGCTGAGTGTCACGGTGGTGCTGCTGCACAACGCTCTCGATGGCATTCCGGCCGCAACATTCGGAAGTGCGGCATGGCTCTGGAATCTCGTGCATCAGGTCGGCGTGTTTCACGTCGGACCGATGCTGGTGGTGGTCGGCTATCCGCTGGTGCCGTGGGTGGCGGTGATGGCGCTCGGATTCTGCGCCGGTCAGCTGATGATGTCGGAACCCGCAGTACGTCAGCGGAGGCTGCTCTCGATTGGTGCGGCGATGACGTTGGGCTTCGTGGTGTTGCGTGCGCTGAACGTGTACGGCGATCCGGTGCGCTGGACGTCGCAACCGAGTGCGGTGTTCACGTTGCTGTCGTTCCTCAACACCACCAAGTATCCGCCGTCACTGGCGTTCCTGCTGATGACGCTCGGGCCGGCGCTGATGGTGCTCGCATTGCTCGACCGACAGCGCGTGGCGTCCGACTCTCCGCTGGTGGTGTTCGGGCGCGTGCCGCTGTTCTACTTCGTGGCGCATTTCTTCCTCGCGCATTTGGCGACGGTGCTGCTGGCGTGGGCACGCTATGGCGCGGCGGCGGGCGCGTTTCGCTTCACGCCGATTCCGTCGATGGGTGGCTCGCGCGAGCGGTTTCCTGCTGACTTCGGATACGAGTTGTGGGTCGCGTACGCCGTGTGGATCGGAATCGTGCTGGTGCTGTATCCAGCGTGTCGATGGTTCGCGAACGTGAAGGCGACGCACTCGGCGTGGTGGCTCAGTTATCTCTGAGGCATCGCAGAACGGTCGATTTCACTCACCGGGTCGCTTTCGCATGACATATCTCGCACGAGCCACGTTTGCGTTGCTGTTGACGGCTGTGGTGCCCGCCTGTACGAGTGACAGCGGCTCGACGCCGGTGACGCCGGTGGTCACCGGGACGATTACCCTGACGCTCCTGCCGACCAGCGCACTGGTGGCGCCCGGCGGCCTTGGGTCGGTCGGGTTGTCGCTGACGCGCGGCAGCGGGTTCGCCGGCGCGGTGCAGCTGGCGGCGTCGGGCGTGCCAGCGGGCGTCGCGATCACGTTCGGGTCCACATCGCTGCCCGACGGTCAGTTCTCGACATCGGTGAACATCGCTGTTGCTGGCACGGTCACGGCATCGAGCATTCCCGTGGGCATCATCATCACGGCCACCGGCGTCGGCATCAACGCCACCACGGTCACGCTCAACCTCCGTACGGCATAGCCCAGCGTGGCCGCCGCGGCTCGCGGTGGCGCAACGTCGCTGCGGGCTGATCCGTTGCAGGTGGGTCGTGAACTCGCGCGTCGTCACTCAGCATCAGCACAACCCACCCAGCCCGCACATGCCCCGACTCGCCGGCCTCCTCCGCCGTTGTGTGTCATCGCTCGCGCTGCCCGCAGTCGTCGGCAGCCTGATCATCTCCGCCGTCGCCACGGCGCAGCCTGCCCGGACTCCGGCACCGGCAACACCCGCCGCGACAGTGACGCCGGTCAATTTCGGTGACCTCGCCGCTGGTCCGTACAAACGCCTCGTGATTCGTGGTGCGATGGTGATTCCCGGTCACGGCGGTCCGCCGGCCGGACCGTACGACATCGTCATCGAAGGGAACATGATCACGCAGATGACCGCATTCGATCCGGTCACCGCCGAACGTCGCGGTGCCACCGAACGCGCGACAGGTGATCGTGTGATCGATGCGACGGGTATGTATGTGATGCCTGGGATGTTCGACCTCCACACACACATCCGCACGGCGCCGATGCCGCTCAACTACGTCTACTACCTGAAGCTGGCGATGGGTGTGACGACGATGGTTCCGGCCAGTGATCGCGGTGTTGACAGTGCGCTCACACAGGCGGAGCTGTCGCGGCAGAATGCGATTCTTGCACCGCGCCTCTATCCGCTGGTGAGCTGGGGCAATGGTACACGATTCACGCGCGCCGAGATCGATGATCCGACGCGTGCGCCGGAAGTGGCGAAGGCGATGGCGGCGCGTGGCATCCGTGTGATCTCGATGGACTCCAACGGCTGGAGTCTCGAGCTCGTGAAGGCGATTGCGGCGGCGGCGAAGCCGAATGGTATGATCACGAGTTTTCACATTCCGCCGGCAACAACGGCTGTCGTGAATGCGCTGCAGGCCGCGTGTGCCGGCGTGACGATGATCGAACATCACTACGGCTATGCGGAATCGGCGCTCAATCGCACGGTGCAGGATTTCGGACCCGAATACACCTTCGGCAACGAGAATCAGCGCTTTCGTTACGCCGGCAAGGTGTGGCTCGAGGCCGATCGAGACCGGCTGCTGGGTGCCGTCGCCGACTCGATGGTGAAGTGTGGTGTGACGATGCTGCCGACGCGTGTCGTGTACGAAGCGAATCGTGATGCGGTGCGCGCGATGAGCCTGCCGTGGCACGAGAAATACACCCATCCCGCGCTCTGGACCTGGAACCTGCCGAACCCCGCCAATCATGGCGCGTATCACGCCGACTGGACGTCGGAGGACGAATACACGTGGACGCAGGCGTATCGGTTGTGGGGTGACCTGATCTTTGCGTTCAACAAGCGCGGCGGAAAAATCGCGTTCGGCACCGACGACAACTACATCTGGGCGACGCCGGGTTTCAGCACGGTGCGCGAAGCGCAGCTGATGCGTGAGACCGGGTTGCACAGTCTCGAAGTGCTGAAGGCCGCCACGCTGACGAGTGCCACGACTCTCGGTGTGCCGAAGCTCGGTCTCGTGCGCCCGGGCTATCTGGCCGATCTGCTGATCGTGGACGGCAATCCGGCCGCGAATCTCAAGCTGCTGTACGCGTTCGGCGATCTGGTGCGCAATCCCGATGGCACCGTGCGGCGCACGCGTGGCATCGTGCACACGATCAAGGACGGCATCGTGATCGAGAATGCCAATGTGATGCGCGATGTGGAGCGCATCGTGCGCGAGGCGAAGCAGACGATGCCGATGGACATCGTGCGGGAGCCGTGGGTGGTGAAGCCGTGAGGTGACGCCAGCCGTCGCACAGCAGAGCGCGCGGCGGCTGGCGACGACCGCAGTATGTCGACCGCTACCCCGCGTGCTAGCTTCGGTGGCAATTCCACCTTCCAGCACCAAGCCATGCTTCTCGTCTACGGCGCGAACGGCTACACCGGCCAGTTGATCGTCGAGGAGTGCCTGACACAGGGCATCCGTCCGATTCTCGCCGCACGACGCGCCGAATCGCTCGCGACACTCGCCACGACGCACGGACTCGAGACGCGCATCGCGTCACTCGATGACGCGGCCGCACTCGCGCCGTTGCTGACCGGCGTGCGCGTCGTGCTGCATTGCGCCGGCCCGTTCTTTCGCACCAGCGCACCGATGGTCGCCGCCTGCCTCGCGGCTGGTGTGCACTATCTCGACATCACCGGCGAGATCGTCGTCTTCGAAACGTGCAAGGCGCGACACAAGGAGGCGGTCGCGAAGGGCATCGTGATCATGCCGGGTGTCGGCTTCGACGTGGTGCCGACCGATTGCCTGGCGGCACGCCTCAACGAGGCATTGCCCGGTGCGAATCTGCTGGAACTCGCCTTCGCCGGCGGCGGTGGCTTCAGTCGCGGCACGCTCAAGACGATGGTGCTTGGCTCGCCACAGGGCGGTGCGATCCGGAAGGACGGCCGCATCTCACGTGTGCCCGCCGGCTGGAAGACACAGCTGATTCCGTTTCGCGACAAGACACGCTCGGCCGTCACCATTCCGTGGGGTGATGTCTCCACGGCGCACTGGTCGACGAAGATTCCGAACATCCACACCTATCTCGCCGTGCCGCCAAGCGCGATGCGAATGATGCGTGTGATGCGCATGGTCAGTCCGCTGCTGACGGTGCCGTTCATCCAGAAGTTCGTCGAAAGCCAGATCGACGCACGAGTAAGCGGGCCGAGTGAGGCGGTGCGTGCGTCGGCGCGCATGCGCGTGTGGGGACGCGTGACACACGCGGATGGTCGCACGCGCGAAGGCACCGCGGAAACGCCGGAAGGGTATCGACTCACCGCCATCGCGGCGGTGGAAAGTGCGAAGCGCGTGCTCGCGGCGGCGCCGTCAGCGGGATATCACACACCATCGAGTGCATTCGGTGCGGGCTATCTCGAGTCGCTGCCGGAGTGTGATGTGGTGCTCCGGCCGTGAGCGTTCGCGCCGTGATGCAGCATCATGCGTGACACGGTTGTCCTGATCACGGGTGCGGCGCGTGGCATCGGTGCCGCAGTCGCTCGACGGATGGTGGCCGATGGCGCGCGCGTTGCACTCGTCGGATTGGAACCCGCATTACTCTCAGCGTTGACGGCGGAACTCGGAACATCCGCAGCGTGGTGGCTCGCCGATGTGACCGACCAGCACGCGCTCGACTCGGCGGTAGCGTCGGCACACGCGCACTTCGGTCGCATCGATGTTGTGATCACCAATGCCGGCATCGCCAACATCGGCACGGTATCCGTGGCCGACATCGACGCGATGGCGCGCGTCGTGAATGTGAACGTGATCGGCACGATGCGCACCGTGAAAGCCGCGCTGCCGCATCTCGTCGAAACCAAGGGCTACGTGCTGATCGTGTCATCGGCCGCCGCATTCAGCCCGATGCCGGGCATGTCCGCCTACGCCACCTCCAAGGCGGCTGTGGAGCAGTTCGCGAACGTGCTGCGTCTCGAGATGGTGCCGCACGGTGTCGATGTCGGCAGCGCACACATGCTCTGGGTGGACACCGACATGGTGCGCGACGTGCAGCACGATCTGTCGAGCTTTCGTCGTACGCTCGCCACGCTGCCGTATCCGTTCAACACGGTGACGTCGCTCGACGACTGCGCGGACGCGTTCATGCGCGGGTGTCGCGAACGCCGTCGCCGCATCTACGTGCCCGGCATTCTCGGCATGATCTCCGCGCTGCGCCAGGTCCTCGGCAGCGCGCTGATGCAGCGTGTGATGTTGCCGAAAATGGCGCCGATGTTGAGTGATGCCGAGGCGGAAGTGCGGCAGCGGGGTCGCTCGTTTGGCGAGCATAGTGTGGGCATGGGCGAGGACGAGACGCGACATTGATCGCGTTCCTTCTGCTCGACGTCAGAACGCGCCGTCAACGCACCGGACAGAGCACGTCATACCCCACCGACGTCATCGATCCGCCCATCACCGTGCCGAACGCCGGCTGACCACTCACCGTGTGACTTGCGATGCGGTGCCAGGTGGTGTCGCCGTAGTACCAGTTCTCGAGCACCTTCACCTGTCGGTTGCTGCAATCGAAGATGAGACGCGTGCGGGAGCTCCACCAATCGCCGCCGGGCACCTTCACCGCCTTCGCGAATTTGACACGAAGGGTCGCGTTCAGCAGTGTGCCTTCGCGCTTCACCGTGCGCGGTTCGACGAGCACCGGATTGTTGGCGGCGGTGCGGCCGATTTCGCGCGGACTCTGTGCAGCGGCCGAGGTTGCTACGGTCAGGAGCAGCGCGGCGGCAGCGAGCGAGCCGCGTATGCCTCGGATGGGGAGGGATGAGACGCGATTCATGCGGGCACGATAGGCGCTGGCGCGGACGCATGCCAGCAGGTGACTCCAACCCCGTGCGGGGCGTCTGAGGGGTGCCGAGCACGCCCCGGACGTACCCCACCGGTTTTCGATTCGCTTTTCAGAGCATGGATCCCTTCAGGCCGCATCGATGGCGCGACATCCTGGTCCGACTCGGCTATCTGCGCGCGCAGCTGGTGATCACGGGCTTTTCGGTGCTGTTCTCGCTGTTGATCACGGCGATCCTGCTGCGCGATCCAACGATCACGCGCGAGATGCGCATCGAGTCGCTGCTGACGGCGATGGCCGTGCCGGCGATGGTCGCGCCGCTGGCGAGTCATTTCATGCTGACACTTGCGCTCGAGCTGAATGCCGCGCACACGGCGCTCGCGGAAACCGCGCATCGTGACGCGCTGACGGGTGTGTTCAACCGGCGGCACTTCATGGAGGAGTTCGATCGGGAACTGGCTCGTGCCGCGCGCACGCTCCAGCCACTGACGCTGCTGCTGATCGACGCCGACCACTTCAAGCGCATCAACGACGAACACGGGCACGCGGCCGGCGATGAAGTGCTGGTGCATCTGGCACACACGATTGCCGGTGCGATGCGGCCGTACGATCGGCTGGCCCGCTACGGTGGCGAAGAGTTCGTCGCCGTGTTGCCTGGCGCGACGTTGACGGAGGCGTGTCAGTTCGCGGAGCGGGTGCGACTCGCGGTGGCCGAGACACCGATGTCACTGCGCAATGGCACCGTGTTGCGCGTGACGGTCAGCGTCGGCGTGAGCGAGCGGTATCCGGATGATCAGCGTGGCACGGCGATGTTCGACCGGGCGGACAGTTCGTTGTACCGGGCGAAAGGGGCGGGTCGGAATCGGTGGGTGGCGTAAGGATATCGACGCTGAATGTGGGGCACACATCCGATAACCCATGTATCAAAATGGTACGTAAATGGATTGAGGATAACGTAGCGCGGTGTACGTTTCTGCAAGGGAATTCATGCAGAAACTGGAGATCACGATGTCCCAGCGCACACTCGGTGAATTGCTGAAATCGACCCGGAAACTGCTCGGCATCACGCAGGCGGACGCCGCGAAACGGGCAGGGGTGAGTACCAGGCTGTGGGCAGAAGTCGAGCGCGGAGAACGTGAGCATGTCAGTCTCGATACGACGATTCGCCTGCTCGGTGAGATGGGTATCGAAATGGTTCTCGAAGCGCCGACGGGCGCACGAATTGGCCTGACGCACGGCTCTGCGGCGGAGCGTGCGCGGTCGGTTCGCGCGGAGATCCGTCGCGCGACGTGGACTGTCCGAAAGATCCGGCTTGGCGACGCTGACGAGCCGCCGGCCGCCGGGCCGATTGCGCAGCGTCTTGCCGCGGTGCATGAAATTTCGCGAGCGGCGTATGAGATCGCCCGTTCGGACGGCGCGGTGGTGGCGCACAAAGCATCGCGTCAGTCTTCGGCCCGAGGAAAGCGGTCGTGACACCGGCGAGAAGCGAGATTCAGCTCGCAGCGGATTTTCGCGACTGTATCACGGCACTAAACGCAAGAGACGTCGTATTCATTCTTGTCGGAGCCTATGCCGTCGGCTGGCATGGCGCAGTACGTGCGACCGGCGATATTGACTTTCTGTATCAGTAATCGACGGCGAATGTGGAAAGACTGTGCACCGCACTCCGGGATTTTGGAGCGCCTGCATCCGCGATCGACGCCGAATTCATGATGTCACACGAGCCGATCGTTCAAATCGGCATCGCACCGGTTCGCATCGATTTCATCGCGACTCTCAGCGGTGTCACATTTGCGGAAGTCGCGAATGGTGCAATCGCAGACAGTCTCGATGGACTTCCTCTGCGAATCATTGGGCTGGAAAGCCTGCTCCGCAACAAGCGGTCGACGGGACGATCGAAAGACAAGTTGGACGTTCGGCAACTCGAGAAGCTCGCCTTGACGCAGCGTGGCACAACCGAATTCAAACCGTCGAAACGCACGCGCTGAGAGTTGTCGAGACTTCGCCCTACCCCCGCCGCCACGGCTGTCGAGTCGTCACCGATGCGCCGATGGGATCAGGCCAGCGCTGGATAGAACTGACCTTTCCGCGCGCTGCGTCGAAGCTGGTGCTGTTCACCGCGCTGGGGCAGGAATCGATGATCGGTGGCTTCGTGAACATCACCTTCATGGCCGACGATGTCGTGGCGACCGCCGCGGAACTGGCCGCGCGTGGGGTGGAGTTCGTGAAGCCGGCGACGAGGGACCCGTGGGGCACGAGCGCGATCTTCAAGGACGTCGACGGCAACCAGTTCGTGCTCTCGACGCCCTGAGCGACCACGGCACGAATCGGAGCCGGCGAACTGACAAACTGCGTGAGCCCATGCAGTTCCATCAAAGGCTCACCGTCAGCAATCACACCTTCCGCACGCGCCACGTCCCGCGGCGGAACATCAGCCAGCTCACCGCCGCGAGCAATGAATACGCCACCGAGATCGACACGAAGATGGCGTGGAATCCAAGCGACGTATGCTGGGCCAGCACCCACGCCAGCGGAATTTCGAACAGCCAGAACACACCGATATTGATGCGCGTCGGCGTGGACGTGTCGCCGGCCCCGTTGAACGACTGCGTCAGCACCATGCCGAACGCGAACAGCGGAAAGCCGAACGCCATCAGCCGCAGACCGTCCACCGCGACGCGTGACACGTTCGGATCGCTCGTGAACGCGCTCACGATCCACGGCGCGAACACGCCGAAGATCAGCCCCATGAACCCGAGGAACGCGACGTTGTAACGCGCCGCCGTCCACACGGCCTTCTCGGCGCGATCCGGATTGCCGGCGCCGAGTGCCTGACCAACCATCGTCGCGGCGGCGTTGCCAAGACCCCACGCCGGCAACATCGCGAACATCACCATGCGCACGGCAATGGTGTAGCCGGCCATCGCCGCACTGCCGAACACCGCCATCAAGCGCACGAGGATGATCCAGCTCAGACTGCCCACCAGCACCTGGAACGTGCCGTTCACCGACAGCCGCAACATGCTCAGCATCGTGCGTGGTTCGAACACGACGTGACTGCGTCGTACGCGCAGATTGCCACTGCCGCGCGTGAGTCGATACAACGCGTACAACAATCCGGTGCCGCGCCCGATCGTCGTGGCGAGTGCCGCACCGGTGACGCCGAGTTTCGGAAACGGACCGACGCCGAAAATCAGCAGCGGTCCAAGTGCGATGTTGATGCCGTTCGCGAGCCACATCACACGCATCGACACCGCCGCGTCACCGGCGCCGCGGAACGTGGCATTGACCACGAACAGCAGGAACGCCGTCACGCTGCCACCGAGCATCACGCGCGTGAACATCGTGCCGGTGCTGATGACGTCCTCACCGGCACCCATGAAACGCAGCAGCGTCGGTGCGAGCACGGCGCCCGTGATGGCAATCAGTGACGCGATCAGTGCGCCGAGCAGGATCGCCTGGACGGCGGCACGCCCGGCGCCATCGGCATCCTTCTCGCCGATGCGTCGCGCGACGACAGCGGTGCCGGAAATCGAAAGTCCCATCGCCAGCGTGTAGACGACGATCATCATCGACTCCGTCAGTCCGACCGTCGCCACCGCGGTGGCGCCAAGTCGTGCGACGAAGAACACATCGGAGAGTGCGAACAGGCTCTCCATCACCATCTCGAGCACCATCGGAATAGCGAGCAGGAAGATCGCCTGACCGATCGGGCCGGAGGTGTAATCGTGCTGCCGGCCGCGCAGCGCATCGCGCACGTCGCGGATGATGCGGCCGGTGGTAGTGATTGTGGTATCGGTCGTGCTACTCGTCGTTCCGGTCATGCAGGCCTCACCATCGAAAATGAAATCGCCCCGACTGCGGTTCGAGGCAGGCGGGGCGTCCGGAGGCGAGGAGCGGCGAGATGTTCGCGGCTGCTACCCGATGCGCGCTGCGTCGATGAACCTGTGCGTGCTGCCAAAGACCATCCCCGGTACGACCGGGACGGCAAAGGCGAGCGACAGCATTCGGGGGGAAATCATCGAAGCACCGGAGGGAGCAGGCAGAGCGACGCCGTCGCGTGATCGGGAGGATCAGCAGCGCAGCGTACACGGAACCGTACTGATCGCCCGTCGCGAGGTCAAGATGTCGCGACGGGTGCAGGAATCAGTTGCCGCTTGCCCCCCGCTGGCCCACCCCCAAGGTTACCCCCACCAGCTACCGGGGGGCCTTGGACGTGTCCGTGCCCACAGATGTCAGTAAGCCCGAGTACTACCACAAAGTCGTGGACTGCCAATGGGCATGTCCTGCACACACGAACGTCCCGGAATATCTGCGCCTGATTGCGCAGGGACGCTTCACGGAATCGTATCTGCTGAACCGGGAATCGAACGTCTTCCCCGGGATTCTCGGACGCACCTGTGACCGACCGTGTGAGCCCGCCTGCCGCCGCGGACGGATCGACGGGAAGCCGGTCGCGATCTGTCGACTGAAACGTGTCGCGGCCGATCTGCGTGACGACATCACGCCGTATCTGCCCACCGCGCCGACGGTGCGAAATGGCAAACGGATCGCACTCGTTGGTGCCGGACCCTCGGCGTTGACTGTCGCCAATGACCTGCTGCCGATCGGCTACGACGTGGTGATCTACGAACGCATCAGCCGCGCAGGTGGGCTGATGCGTTTCAACATTCCGGCCTTCCGCCTGCCGGTGTCGGTGCTCGATGAGGAGACACAGTGCATCATCGACATGGGTGCCGAGGTGCGGTACAACACGCCGATCGACAGCCTGAAGGCGCTGTTGAGTGAAGGCTACGACGCGGTGTTCGTCGGCAGCGGTGCGCCGAAGGGCAAGGAACTCGACATTCCCGGCCGCTGGGACGACGGTGCACGCGCCAGCATCCACATCGGCATCGAGTGGCTTGGCTCGGTGCACTTCGGCCACATCGAGAAGATCGGCGCGAAGGTGCTGATCATCGGCGTTGGCAACACGGCGATGGATTGCTGCCGCACCTCGCGCCGGCTTGGCGGCATCGATACGAAGGTGGTGGCACGTCGCTC
>JANLPZ010000168.1:0-27584 GCA_031367535.1 Gemmatimonadaceae bacterium | reverse complement strand
CAGCGATCGCAAACGGGGTGGTCTCGCCGCGCTCCAGAGCGGGGAGTGCGGCGTCGAGAAACGCCTGTGTCTCAGCGTCGCCCCAGAGGCGACGGCGGAGACGCTCTTCGGCAACTTCGACGATCCGTTCGCGCATCCGGCTCCGGCGCCGCACCGCCAGTCCGCCTGATGACTCAAGGTAGTCGAAGTGTCTGGTGATGGCCGCCAGCAGCTCTGGAATACCGCGGCCGTCTGCCGCCACGGTGTTCACGACCGCTGGCACCCATCCACCCGCCGCGTGTGGGTCCGCAGTGGCCTCACGGGCCGCCCTCGCCGGTGCGAGCGCCTTCTTCGCGGCGTCACGCTCCGCCTGCCCGAGCTTTCGCAGGTCAACACCATGATGCGCCGGCACACCGCGCATCGTGTCACCCATGCGCATGCCGAGCATCAGCTCGATGTCGCCGCGCAGTCGATCCGCGCCGGGTCGATCGCTTTTGTTGACCACAAACAGATCCGCGATCTCCATCACACCCGCCTTGAGCGTCTGGATGCTGTCACCGCTCTCCGGGACCAGCACGACGACGCTCGTGTCCGCAGTTCGTGCGACATCCAGTTCGCTCTGACCGACGCCGACCGTTTCGATCAGAATGCGATCGAAGCCGAAACCATCGAGCACGTCGCACGTTTCGCGCGTCGCTGCGGCCAGACCGCCGAGCGAACCGCGCGTCGCCATCGAGCGGATGTACACGCCGGGATCGAGCGCGACACGTTCCATCCGGATGCGATCGCCGAGGAGCGCGCCGCCGGTGAACGGTGAGGTCGGATCCACCGCGACGACCGCGACCGTCAGCCCATCGGCACGCAACGCTTCGACGAGTGATGTCGTGATCGTGCTCTTGCCGGCGCCCGGTGGCCCCGTGATGCCGATGCGTCGCGCGCGGCCGAGTCGCGGATGCAGGACGGCCAGCAGCGCATCGAATCCGTCTCGGTGATTCTCGACGATCGAGATCGCGCGAGCGAGTGCCGCACGCTGTCCCGCGTCGAATGACACGAGCAGTTGCGCGATGGCAGGCGGGATGCTCACAGGTTCGGCAATTTCACTCATGACGGCACGGCAATCGGTGTATGGTCGTCGTGTTCATCGTCGATGTCGCCGACGACTTCCTCCAGCAGATCCTCGAGCGTCACGAGGCCGAGCACCGGCCCGTCACCCTCGCGCACCAACGCGAGATGCTGGCGATTCTGCAGCATCGCAAACAACTGATCGCTGCACTTCCGGTCGATCGATGCAATGCCGACCTGGCGCAGCGGCAACGCGGCTTCACCTTCACTCGTCAGCACGTCGCGCACATGCACCATGCCGACAACGGTATCGAGCGTACCGGAATACACCGGGACTCGACTGTACCCTGCGGCCGCCATCTGTCGCGCCTGATCGGCATGGGACAGACGCACATCGAGCGCAAAAATCTGATTGCGCGGTGTGAGCACATCGCGCAACGTCTTGTCGCCGAACGCGACGAGACCGGTGATGATCTCGCGCTCCCCTGGCATGCTCACCCCTTCGCGCTCACCCTCGCGCAGCAGTACTTCCAGCGCATCGCGTTCAGCGTTTGCAGGCGTGGCAGCAAGCTCGGGCCGGAGAATCCGTTCGAGTGCACGTGCGGGCAGCAGAAACACACCCAGCAACAGCTCCACGATCTGCAGAAGCGGCAGCAGGAACGGTGCAAGCGGTACCGCCCAGCGTTGTCCGATGGCACGCGGTATCGCGACGCCAGCGATCAGCACGCCGATCGACGTCAGCGCCAGCCAGAAACCGAGGGTCGCCGGCTCATTGCGGAGCGCCAGCGACAACGTCGCTCCGCCGCCGATCACGACCGCCGATGCACCGGCACCAGCCGCCAGCTGCAGGCGCTGAGGTTGTTCGAGATACGCTTCGGCGAGACCGGCACCGCGCAGGCGCTGCTCGACCCAGTGCCGCAACCAGATACGGCTGACCTTGCGCACCGAATGCGACGCCAGCGTCATCGCCGCCACACCAGCGACAATCATCAGTGCAATGGCCAACGGTCCCATCACGACTCGACCTTGTCATCGGTGGTGGCTTCCGCGACCGGTGCGAGCCGCTCGAAGTACACACGCAGCACCTGCCGACGTCGCACCTGTTCCACCACGACGCGAAAGCCATCGATCTCGAGCTGCTCACCGGCGCGCGGTACGCGGCCGAGTCGCTCCATGATCAACCCACCTACCGTGCCCACTTCATCGCTCGTGATGTCGACACCCACGGTCTCAGACAACTCGTCGAGCGTGATACGACCGGTGACCCAGAACTCGCGATTGTTGCGGCTCTCGAACTGCCGTTCACTCTCGCTGTCATGTTCGTCGTCGATCTCGCCCACGATTTCCTCGAGGATGTCCTCGATCGTCACGATACCGGCGGTGCCGCCGTATTCGTCCATCACGATCGCGATGTGTGTGCGCTGGGAGCGGAACTCTCGCAGCAGCGCGTCGATCGGCTTGGTGGGCGGGATGTAGAACGCCGGTCGCATGCGGGAAATCCAGCCCCCGTGTGGTTCCGCGTCCTCGAGGATATCCGCCAGCAGATCCTTCACGTACAGCACGCCGATCACGTCATCGATGCGCACCTTGTACACGGGCAGCCGCGAGTGCGCCGACGACCGGAACCGATCGATCACTTCCGACCATGGCGTGTCGCGCTCCATCGCGATGAGTTCCACGCGCGGCGTCATGATTTCCTGCACCTGTGTTTCACCGAGCGAGAATGCGCCCTCGAGCAGCGTTTTTTCCTTGCCCGTCACATCCGCTTCCGCCGCCACGACATCGAGGAACTGCTCGGCCGCAGCATCATCAGCGTCGGCATCGACTCTCACCACCGGGAACATTGACGACAGGCCGTGCTCGATCTTTTCCATGAGCACGACGAGCGGCGTCGCGAGCAACGTGATGAATGCGGCCCATCCTGACAGCCAGGCACTGGGCCCATCCGCGCGCGTCGCGCCGATGGTGCGTGCAAAGGTCTCGGCGGCGCCGCAGACGAGCAGCAGCAGCACCAGCGCGGCGATCAGTTCGGGCCCGCCGTCGCGCCACAGCGGCGGCGCAAATGCACCGGCGAACAGAAAGAACAAGAGTCGCGATCCGCTGAGTGCACGATGCACGCGTTCGCGGTCGCGCACGAGCCATTCGCGCCGCACATCGTCGGCCGGGCCGGCGGTGAGGCTAGTGACGAACCCATCGGCCGCGACGGATGCCCCGGCGGCCAGGATGAGGACGGCGAACAGCAGCCAGAGGACCATACTGATCAGATGAGGCCGCGACGTGCAGCCGCGCGCAGGTATTTCTCCTGCGCGCGCCACATCGGTGAGTCGACACGCGACTCACCATCCGGATGCTCGAGACCGAGCGTGTGCAACGTGCCGTGAATCACGAGACGCGCGATTTCTTCGCGTGGCGAAACGCCCCACGCCTTCGCGTTCTTCCGCGCGACATCCGGGCAGATGTAGAGATCACCGGTCACCGGAGCGGTGGCGACCGGTCGCGTCAGTTCGAACGTGATAATGTCCGTCGCGCCTGAATGACCGAGCTGCTCGCGGTTCATCCTGGCCATCGCACGCGCGGACAGGAACGTGACGCTGATCACCGCGTCATCGACACCTTCGGCCTTCAACGTCAACTGTACCAGCGACTCCACGCGTGCGGCGCTGAGCGGCGCGCGTTGACCCGGCGCGCTCGATTCGACGATGACGGCCATCAGCGCCACCAGCGACGGATGGCGCGGCGTCGCAATGGAGGGTCAGTTGCCACTGTCATGTGCATAGGCCCGGATGATGTCCCGCACGAGTCGGTGACGCACCACATCGGCTTCACTGAAATAGTGAAACGCAATGCCTTCCACGCCAGGCAGGATGCGCTCGACCTGCATCAGGCCAGACTGCTCCCGACTTGGCAGGTCGATCTGCGTCTTGTCGCCCGTGATCACGATCTTCGAGTTCACGCCCAGGCGCGTGAGGAACATCTTCATCTGCGCATTGGTCGCATTCTGCGCTTCATCGAGAATCACGAAGGCGTCGCCGAGCGTGCGGCCGCGCATGAACGCCAGCGGTGCAATCTCGATGACGCGGGTTTCGAGCGCCTTGATGACCCGTTCCGGCGGCATCATTTCGTCGAGCGCATCGTAGAGCGGGCGCAGATACGGATCGACTTTCGCCTGCATGTCACCCGGCAGGAAACCGAGCGACTCACCGGCCTCCACGGCTGGGCGCGCGAGCACGATCCGCTTCACACGCTTGCGCATCAGCGCATCGACCGCGGCCGCTACGGCGAGATAGGTCTTGCCGGTACCGGCCGGGCCGATGCCGACGACGATGTCATGCTCCGCGATTTTCTGCAGGTACTCAGCCTGACCAGGCGTTTTCGCCTGCACGACACGCTTGATGCCAGGCAGCGCGAGACGCGACGGATCCATCGGTCCGACTTCGCCGGCCGTGTCCTCCGACATGCGCAACACATCATCCGCCGTGAACGACGCGCGCTGACGCGCCGCCTCGACCATGCGCTGCGCCGTATGCAACGCACGGTCCACCGACTGCGGATCACCGGCCAGCGTGATCGCCTCGCCGCGCATGCCGACGCGCACACCATGAATACGACCGAGCTCGATCAGGTTCGCGTCATTCACCCCCGCCAGCGTCAGCAGATCGGCGCCTTCAGTGGAAACCTTCTGCGTCACGAGCGTGGTACCGGTCACGACGGCTCCTTGATCGAGACGGCAATGTTCAGCGCGGCTAGCTCGCGTGCGCTGACAGGGCTCGGCGCGCCTTCGAACAACGCCCGCGCCGCAGTGGTCTTTGGAAACGCAATCACGTCGCGCAACGATGTGGAACCGGCCAGCAGCATCGCGATACGGTCGAAGCCGAGGGCAAAGCCGCCGTGTGGCGGTGCACCGGCGGCAAGTCCATCCAGCAGGAAACCAAAGCGGCGCTGGATCTCATCAGGCGGAATCTTGAGCAACCGGAAGATGGTCTCCTGAACGGCGGGATCAGTGATGCGAATCGAGCCTGAGCCGAGTTCGTTACCGTTGTAGACGGCGTCGTAATGCATGGCGCGGCATTCCCACGGCGCCGACTCGAGCTTGTGCACGTCGTCCGGATGCGGCGATGTGAAGGGATGATGTGACGGCGTGTGTTCGCCAGTTGCGGCATCCAGTTCGAACAACGGGAAGTCCACGATCCAGCAAAACGCGTGCGCCGTTGTCGGCGTGTGCTCCGGACGACGCGTCAATTCGAGGCGCACCTGACCCATGGCCGGCAGTGCCGCTGCATCAATGCCGACACCGGCCACGATCAGGTCGCCGATCGCGCCGCCGATCTTGTCCATCGTTTCCACACCGAAGGCCTTCGCGCCCTGCCCTTCCCAGCCGGCATCGGTACGCTTGGCCCACAGCAATCCACCGAGGCCATTCGACTTCGCTGTCGCCGCCAGAGCGTCGATCTCCTTGCGTGACAGCGCCGCGCCACCGGGCACGCGGATACCGCGCAGTTTGCCTGCAGCAGCAATGCCGTCGTGCACGAAGCTCGCCGCATCACTCTGCACATGCGCGGTCCAGTTCTCGAGCTCGAAGCCGTAGCGCATGTCGGGCTTGTCGATGCCGAACCGCTCCATCGATGTGGCCCAGCTCAGACGCTGGAACGGACTGGCAATGTCATGGCCCGCTTCCTTCCACAACGCGACCAGCACACGCTCCACCACCGCCTGCACATCCTCCTGCGTGACGAACGCGCACTCGAGGTCGATCTGCGTGAATTCCGGCTGGCGATCGGCGCGCAGATCTTCGTCGCGAAAACAGCGCGCGATCTGGAAGTAGCGATCGTATCCGGCGACCATCAGCAGCTGCTTGTAGATCTGCGGCGACTGTGGCAACGCATAAAACTCGCCCGGATGCACTCGGCTCGGCACGAGATAGTCGCGCGCGCCTTCCGGTGTCGTCTTCGTCAGGATCGGTGTTTCGATTTCGAGAAACCCGTGCGATGACATCGCATGTCGCGCCACCTGCAGCAGGCGATGACGCAGGATCATGTTGGCCTGCAACTCCGGGCGCCGCAGATCGAGGATGCGATGTTTGAGACGCAGCTCTTCCGCGGCCAGTTTCTCGTCCTTTCCGCGCGCCACGGGAATGGCCGGTGTCGCTGCCGGACCAACGATGCGCAGCGATGTGACCTGCAATTCGATTGTGCCGGTGCCCATGTCCTTGTTCACCATCTCGGTCGGACGCTTCGCGACGACACCTTCCACTTCGACGACGGTTTCCGCGCCGAGGCGATCCGCGCCGGCAATCACATCGGCGGGCGAAAAGCGCGGATCACAGGTGGCTTGAATCAAGCCGGCACGATCACGAAGATCGAGAAACACGATTGCGCCGAGTGAACGGGTGCGATGCACCCAGCCGCCCAGTCGCACGGTCTCGCCGACATGTTCTTCGCGCAGTTCGCCACAGAGATGACTGCGACGTGAAGTGGCGAACATTGAAGCAACGGTCACGCAACTGACTCCCGGCGCCTGGTCAGCGCCGTCACGAGAGAAAGACCCGTCACCGCACCAGCGGTGTCGGCCAGCCAGTCGCGCACATCCATGCTGCGACTGGGAATGAACTGCTGGTGCCACTCATCCGCCGCCCCGAGAATCGCAACCATACCGATCCAGAGCAGAAGGCGCCGGTACAAACGTGTCTCGGCGGCCCATCCGACGGCGGTGCCAAGGCTCGCGTAGGCAGTGAAATGCACGACCTTGTCACTGTTGTGTGGCATGGCCGGCGGTGACGGCCAGGACGTGGCGACAAGGATGCAGCCCATCACGACCACGGGCGCAAGCCAGCGCAGCCGGCTGCGTCGCGGGCCGGCAGAAGTCGATGTGTCGCTCACAGAAGTTCAGCCCCGATCAGCCGCTCAAGGAAGCTGTCGGCGTCTGTCGCGTGACTGAGCTCGTCACGCATCGCCTCGTTGCGAACGATGCGGGAGATACGCCCAAGCGCACGCACATGGGCCCCGGCCGCGCTGTCCGGCCCGAGTAGCAAAAAGAAGAGGGACACCGGCTTCCCATCGAGCGCGTCGAAGTCGATCGCGTCAGGCGCGACACCGGCCGCAAGGATCAGTGATTCGACGGCGGGCGTCCGGCCGTGTGGAATGGCAATGCCGCTACCAATGCCCGTGCTGAGCAACTTCTCACGGTCGCGAACGGCGGTCACGATTTGTTCGAGCACAGCGACGCTGGCCGACGGCACGGCAAGCTGAACCAGCTCGCGCAGCACCTCGTCCTTGGAATGGCTTGCCAGCGGAACCTTGACGCGCTCCGGTGTCAGAAGATCAGACAGCACTTCTCGGTGGTATCGGGTAAGTGTCAAAGCTAGCCGTACCTTCACGGACGGGGTAGCGTGAACGGCGTCAACACATTGTGCGACAAGCGGTTGACGGCCTGCGGTTCTCGCGCCGTCTGATGGCGCGGGAATGAGCTCGGTTGGCCTGCCCTCCGCCCAAAGGCGTTAGACTTGAGGTCATGTCTGCGCCGATGATCAACCTGCTCGACCTGTCGCCCTCCGATGCCCGCACGGCCTTACTGACGGCCATGGCCGAACTGCGTCAGCCAGCATTCCGCGTGGAGCAGGTGGTGCGCCGGTTGTGGATCAACCCTGCGCGCGACTTCGGCGACATGACCGAGCTGCCAGCCTCACTACGCATCGAGCTTGCCTCACGCTTCGAGCTGCCGCGCCTGACGCTCGCAGTCAGGCAGACATCCGCTGACGGGACCGAGAAGTTCCTGTTCACGATGGCCGACGGTCAATCGATCGAGACCGTCGCGATTCCGGACGGTGATCGGATGACGTTCTGCATTTCCTCGCAGGCGGGCTGTGCGCTCGCCTGCGCGTTCTGCGCGACCGGCGCGATGGGCTTCCAGCGGAACCTCGCCGTGCACGAAATCGCCGGTCAGGTGCGCGAACTGGCGATGCTGACGCCGCCCGTGCGTGCCACGAACATCGTGTTCATGGGCATGGGTGAACCGCTCATGAACTGGAAGGCCGTCAGCCCGACACTCACGATCTTCAATTCTCCCGAGGGTTTTGGCATCGGCGCGCGGCACATCACGGTCAGCACGGTGGGTGTGTTGCCCGGCATCCTCGCGCTCGGCGAACGTCCGGAACAGTTCCGTCTGGCCATTTCGATACATGCGCCGAACGACGAGCTGCGTCAGGAACTGATGCCAGTGAACACGAAGTTCCCGCTTGACGATGTGATCGACGCTGCCGCGGCATTCGATCGCCGGGTGACCTTCGAATACGTGATGCTCGGTGGCGTCAACGACAAGAAAGTTCACGCCGATCAGCTCGCGTTGCTGGCGAGGAACTGCAAAGCGTTCGTGAACCTGATTCCCCTGCATCCGGGCGGTGGGCTGGGCTTCCATCCCACGCCGCGCGAGAGCATCCATCAGTTCGCGAACTGGATTCGCGACGCCGGGGTCGAAGTCGCAATCCGCCGTTCACGCGGGCTCGACATCAGCGCGGCCTGCGGACAGCTCCGCGTTGAAAAGATCGGTCGCCGACGCGAGGTGACCGCGACGTAAGGCAACTACGGGTGGAATGCCTCCATCGGCGGCTTGTACGCGCTGCCCAGCCGCACCGTCAGGTCGATGCCACGATCGAGTGAGTCCTTGCCACGTTCGATCTGCGCGCCGCCCAGCACACGTGCCAGTCGATCGGCGGCTTCCGGCTTGTTCGTGTAGTCGATGATCACCGTCTGACTGCGACGCCCGCGAGGATCGTTGCCCCAGCCCACGACATCGAAGCCGCGATCACGGAGCAGGAACGTCGCGCGTCGCGCCAGCCCGCCTATGCCGCTCGAGTTGAGGACTTCAACCAGCACGCGCTGACCCTGCGGTGCGCTGGTGGTGTCGCCGAGTACCACACTCGGATTGCGTGCATACCAGCGTCGCACGCCCAGCAGTCCGGCGGATCCGACAGCAATTGCGATTGCGGCCAGCACAAGCATGCGGCTGCGCGTCATCGAACGGCGTTCCACATCGCCACAGTCTCGGGGTGCAAACCCTTCCCTTCGCGCAGCGACCACTCGAGACGCGACTTGACGACCTGCCGGAACACGCCGGTGAAGTCATCCGGCACCATCTGCGCCAGCCAACCACGTTCGGACACCATGAATTTGCGCCCCGGCTCGAGGAAATCGGCCATGAACAGCGCCTGGCCTGTGCGAGCCCATCCAGCATGGCCGAGCGTGTGCCAGCGAATGGCCTCGAGCACATCGCGGCGCGTTTCGCCGAGTGATTCGAGATGCGCTGCGGCCGCCGGTCCGTGCAGAATCTCCACCGGTGCGTCGGAATTCTTCGACAGCGCGCGCAACTGCGGTTCCTCGGCATCACGCAACGCGTCATGCAACAGGCCGGCGTCGTGCCACGCTGTTCGTTCCGCCGCAGGAATCGCCATCACTGTAGCCCACTGATCGAGCAGCGTTGTCACGCGGCCGATGTGTTCGCGTCGCTTCGGCGACGCAACCGCCCAGCCGGGAAGTGACAAGTCGGAGGCAGCGTGAGATTTCATGACAGCGCAGGAAACGGTTGGCCGAGGCGGTGGTTGTCCAGCAGACGGGTTCCACCGACACGAGCGGCGAGAATCACGTAGTCACCGACCGACGCGATGGGGACAGGCGCGAGCATGTCCGCGTCCACGATGCTCAGATAGTCGATCTGCACATCAGACTCCAGGCGAAGCTGCGCGTCACCCGTCGCACACAAGACCGCCGCGTCGCGAACGCCGGCCAGAAACTGACCCGAGAGCGCCGACAACGCGCGAGACAACGCCAGCGCGGCACGCCGCGCGTCGGCCGCGAGAAAGCGGTTGCGGCTCGACATTGCGAGACCGTCAGCGTCACGGACGATCGGCGCGATGTGCATCGTGATCGGAAAATCGAGGTCGCGCACCAACGCACGGAGCAGTGTGGCCTGCTGCAGGTCCTTCTGGCCGAACACCGCCACATCCGGCTGCACGAGGTTGAAGAGTTTGCTGACGACCGTGAGCACGCCAGCAAAGTGGCCCGGGCGAATTGCCCCTTCCCACCGTTCCGCGATCGCTTCCGCAATCACGGACACGACGCGCGGTCCCGGATACATCTCGTCGACACTCGGCACGAACGCAATCGTCGCGCCGCGCGCCGTCGCCAGCGCGATGTCGGCGTCTTCTGTGCGCGGGTATTTCGCGAGGTCTTCCGTCGGGGCGAATTGCAGCGGATTCACAAAGATGCTGAACACGACACAGTCACATTGCGCTCGCGCTTGATCGATCAGCGACAGATGCCCTTCGTGGAGTGCTCCCATCGTCGGCACGAAACCGATGCCTTCACCACGCGCACGCGCGTCAGCGACCGCGGCGCGCAGGGCCGCGACGGTCCGGACGATCTGCATGCTCAGGTGAAGCTCGTGCTGTCGTCGGGATAACGACCGGCGCGCACATCATCGGCGTACTCTGCGACGGCGCTCTTCACGATGCCGGCCACATCGGCGTATCGCTTGAGAAATTTCGGCTTGAAGCCTTCGTTGAGTCCGATCAGATCGGGCAGCACGAGAATCTGTCCATCGCACCCCGCGCCGGCGCCGATGCCGACCGTCGGAATGCGCAGCGCCGCGGAAATCGAGCGCGACAACTCCGTTGGCATCAGCTCGAGCACCGTTGCGAAGCAGCCTGCGTCCTGCAGTGCCAGCGCGTTCTGCAGCAACTGTTCGGCAACGGCGTCCTCGCGCCCCTGCACGCGCGCACCACTGAGTGCCGTGTCACTCTGCGGCGTGAACCCGATGTGTCCCATCACCGGAATGCCGGCATCGACACACGCGCGCACTGCGGCGAGCGACGACACTCCCGCTCCTTCCAGCTTGATCGCCGTCGCATTCGATTCGGCGAGCGCGCGTCCTGCGTTGCGCACCGCTTCACTCGCGCTGACCTGATACGTCATCCACGGCATATCAAAGATCAGCATTGCGCGACGCACGCCGCGGCGCACGGCAGCACAGTGCCAGATCATCTGATCGAGTGTCACCTTCTTCGTCGAATCGAGACCGGCGATGACCATGCCGAGCGAGTCACCGACCAGCACCATGTCAACGCCGGCCGCATCGACCAGACGGCCGAACAGCACATCGTACGCAGTCGTGGCGACGATCTTCTGGCCCGTGTCCTTTTTTGCCTGCAGATCGCGGATGGTGACCGGCTTTCCCGCCGACGCCGGCGGCGGCGTCATGTGTGCACTCATTCAATCCTCGTCAGACGACGGTGTCCCAGCTGCCAGACCAGCGATGTTCGTGTTTCGCGACATCACTTTCGGCCGTATCCATTCCTGTATGCACCTGCGCCGCCGCAATCGCTTCGGCCGCCGCATCGACACCCAGCAGCTCGGCCAGTTCGCGCTGCCAGAACGCACGCGACGTGAGACCGGGATGCGGGATCAGGAGCTCCAGCGTCGTCACCGTCACACCGCTGGCCCACACGATGTCGAGATCGATCGTACGCGAACCTTTCATCACGGCCCGTTCGCGACCATGCTGCGTCTCGATCTCCTGCAGTTGCGACAGCAGCGACGGCAGGCTGGAGGTTGTTTCGACGAGCACCATTGTATTCAGATACGATGGTTGCGGTGGCCCGAGCGGCTCCGTCTCCTCGATCCGTGACGACGCGATCAGTGTGACGCCGTTGAGCGCCGCCATCGCGCTGTTCGCACTCTGCAACAGTGCATAGCGATCCTGCATGTTCGATCCGAGCGCGATCGCAACGCGCGTCGCGGCCTCACTCACGAGCGTGCACCGCCTTCCACGACGACCTCCGCATGATCGAGCGGACCGGGCAACGCGACATGCGGCTTGCGGATCGCGGCGCGCGCACCAATCACGGTGGCTTTCGACATCGCGCCGGCAACGATGTGCGTGGCGAGCGTTTCGAGATACAGCAGTGGACCGTTCGCCACCACGTCGGACGCCACGGCATACAGGTCCCGATAGTCGACGCCAATTGTGCCGGTCGTCGGTGTGGACGCCCAGACCGTCAGATCCACCTCGAGCGGTTGCGCGAACTCGGCTTCGTGCGGCAGCACGCCGACGCAGACGTGAAAGCGCATGTTGCGCAACGTGATCTCGACGGCCGATGGCATCGCGCTATTCCGCAGCGCCGTCGAGTCCTGCACGCAGATCGCGCACGAGCGCGAGCGCAGCGTCCACGGAACCCTCGGCCATCTTCACGATGGCGCTGCCCACCACCACACCATCCGCCATCTCGCCCACCAGCGCCGCCTGCGTCGCGGTGCTGATTCCGAACCCGACACAGATCGGCAGCGTGGTCACACTGCGCAGACGCTCGATGGTGTCAGGCAGATCACCGGCCAGTGAATCCTTGGCCCCCGTCACACCGAGGCGACTGATCAGATACACGAAACCGCTGCCGTTGCGTCCGATCTCCGCCATGCGCGTCGTCGGTGTGGTCGGCGCAACCAATCGCACGTATGCCAGCGGTGACGAACCAAGCCACGCCTCACGCTCCGGGTCGGCCCCCACCGGCAAGTCGGTGATGAGAATGCCCGATACGCCCGCATCGGCAGCGCGCAGCAATGCATCCGGCCCGGCGTTCAACACTGGATTCAGGTAACTGAACAAGACGACCGGAATGGAAAGCCCGGCCAGTCGCACCATGTCCAGCGCTGCATCGAAGTTGATACCCTGTTCCAGCGCAATCTGCGAGCTGCGCTGGATGACTGGGCCGTCCGCCAGCGGATCCGAGAATGGCACACCGAGCTCGACGCAATCGGCACCCGCCGCTTCGAGACCTTTCAGCAAGTCGGCGGAACGTGCGCGATCGGGGTGGCCCGCGGTCACATAGGTCACCAGTGCCTTGCGGCCACTGGCACGCAACGACTCCATGTGCTGAGTCAGATGTGCTGCGGTGCCGGACGTCACTCGATCTCCATGATAGGGTGCTGCATCATCGTACCGACATCCTTGTCACCGCGACCTGACACGCACAGCAGGATTGGTTCGTCCCTGGCCCAGCGTCCGGCGTTGTCTGCAATCCACGCAACCGCGTGTGCAGTTTCGAGCGCCGGAATGATGCCTTCCAGTCGACTCAGGAGCGCCACACCACGAAGCGCACTTTCGTCGGTCACTGCCGCATACTCGGCGCGCCCGGTGGTCTTCATGTACGCGTGTTCCGGACCGACGCCAGGATAATCCAGGCCAGCGCTGATGCTGTGCGCGGGATGCACCTGCCCGTTCTCGTCCTGCAACAGCAACGACAGCGAACCATGCAACACGCCGGGCGTACCGGAGCTGAGCGTCGCGGAATGACGGCCCGTCAGCACCCCTTCACCGGCGGCTTCGATGCCGATCAGTTCCACGTCGCGATCCGGAACGAAGGCGTGGAAGATGCCCATCGCATTTGATCCGCCACCGACGCATGCCACCACCGACTTCGGCAGGCGCCCTGCGATGCGCAACATCTGCTCGCGCGCTTCCTTCCCGATGCAGGCGTGAAAGTCGCGCACCATGCGCGGATACGGCGCCGGCCCGACCACGCTGCCGATGATGTAGTGACTCGTATCGACATTCGTGACCCAGTCGCGAATCGCTTCACTGGTTGCGTCTTTCAACGTGCGTGTGCCGCCGGTGACAGGCACCACCGTGGCGCCGAGCAACTGCATTCGGAACACGTTGAGACTCTGACGATGTGTGTCTTCCTCTCCCATGTACACGACACACTCGAGTCCGAACTTCGCACACACCGTCGCCGTCGCGACGCCGTGCTGCCCGGCGCCCGTTTCGGCAATGATGCGCCGCTTGCCCATGCGCATCGCCAGCAACACCTGCGCGAGCGCGTTGTTGATCTTGTGCGCACCAGTGTGGCAGAGATCTTCTCGCTTGAGCCACACCGGCGCGCCAACACGCGCTGAGAACCGCGGCGCAAAGCCGAGCGGCGTGGCGCGGCCGACGAACGACTCGAGCAATCCATTCAACTCTGCCTGAAATGCAACATCCGTCTTGATCGCTTCGTATGCCGCCGTCAGTTCGTCGAGCGCGGGAATCAACGTCTCGGGCACATAACGACCACCGAATGGACCGAAACGGTCGGTCGGCGTGGTGGTGGGCTCCTGCATGGTGGCCATTCACTGCACTCCTGCGAAGGACAACTGTTCGTCGCCTGCGCTGTCTCCGCGTGCGGCGGCAATGAACCGCTGCACGCGCGTCTGATCCTTGATTCCGGGCGCCGATTCGACACCCGACGACACATCCACGACATCCGGTGAAAGCAACCGGATTCCGATCTGCACATTTTCCGGCGTCAGGCCGCCGGCCAACACCAGCATTGCTGAGACATCGTCTGCGGTGCGCAGCGCGGCGAGCGGCGCCTGAAGGACACGCCAGTCGAGCGTGACACCAGTGCCGCCCAGCGCGCCAGGTACATGCGCATCGAGCACCACGCCATCCGCGACTGCGAACAACGCGGCGGCGCGCTCGAAATCGAACGCTTCTGGCTGCACACGGAGCGCCGCCCAGATTCCGCCCGGCCAACGCTCACGCAGATCGAGCACCATTCGCGGTGATGGATCGCCATGTAACTGCACGATGTCCGCGCCAGCTGCCATTGCTGATCGAACGATGTCATCCACGGGCTCGTGCCCGACCACCACCACACGCGTCGCGGTGCCGGCGCGATCGAACACTGCCTTTGCCGCTGCGGGTGTCACCAGCCGCGGTCCACCCGCAAAAATTGCACCGACGTACCGTGCGCCATTGGCTGCGGCAATCGCTGCATCATCCGGGCGCACCAGCCCGCAGATCTTCGCCGCCGCCGACACGCTCACGAAGCGCGACGCGTGCGCGAGACGCCGGTCAGCGCCAAGACGGCGGCGGATGGGTCCGCCGACGCCGAGATCGACGATCCGACGAGTACCGCATCGGCACCGTACGATGCCGCGCGTTCGACATCTGCATGTGATTGCACACCGCTCTCGTAAATGGCGAGATGTGTGACTGGCACCAGCGGCAGCAATCGCGCGCTGGCTGCGACATCGAGTTCGAGCGTCTCGAGATTGCGATTGTTGATGCCGATCAGCAACGCGCCGGACGACAAGGCGTCTTCGAGTTCTTCCTCATCGCGCACCTCGACCAGCGGCTCGATGCCGAGCATGCGTGCCGTGAAGACCAACTGCGTCAACACCTCCGATGGCAGCGCACGTGCAATCAGCAACGCGGCCGAAGCACCGGCACGACGCGCTTCGACGAGCTGTATCGCATCGGTGATGAAGTCCTTGCGGATGCTGGGGCCGAGACTCAGTGCGCTGGCAACGCGCAGATCGTCGAGCGATCCACCGAACTCCGAGGGCTCGGTCAGGATTGAAAACGCCGTAGCGCCGCCGGCGGCATACGCACGCACCTGCGTCGCAGCATCGAGCGTCGCATTGATCGCGCCTTTCGATGGTGAACTGCGCTTCAACTCGGCGATCACCGCGACATCGGTGCGTGCAGCGAGCGTGGCGAGAATGTTCGTTGCCGGCGGCGTCGTGAGCGCCTCAGCGATCTGGACATCGATCGGCGTCGCCGCCCGCGCGCGCGCCGCCCGATCAGCACTTGCCGAGCTCAGCCGGCCGAGTGGTCCAGCGGGCGGTGTCCATGGGCGAGCCACTTGCATTTCGGGATTCCTTCGGCAATAGTCTTCGGCAGTTCTTCGGGGCGCTTGCTCAGCCTCGACAATCTAGCGCAGTCACTTCGTCCTCTGTATCAGCCGGAGCCGGAACCATGTCGCTCACCAAGCGTCAGCGTGAAATCCTCACCTTCCTCTCCGTCTCCAGCGACGAGAACGGGTACGCGCCCAGCTTCGAGGAAATTGCCGAAAACTTCGGCTTCACGAGCCTCGCCACGGTCCACGAGCATCTCAGCAACCTCGAGCGGAAGGGTTACATCCGCCGCGGGTACAACGAGAGCCGTGCGATCGAGATTCTGCCGTCCGAGTCCTCGCCGCGGTTTGTCGAGCTGCCATTGCTCGGTCTGGTCGCGGCCGGCATGCCGATCGAGGCCGCCGTGACGGGCGAGACGATGGCGGTGCCGCCCGACATGCTGCGCAAGACCGGCAACCATTACGTGTTGAAGGTCCGCGGCAACTCGATGATCGACGAGCAGATCCGCGACGGCGACTTCGTTGTCGTCAACGAGCGAAAGAGTGCGGATAACGGCGAGATGGTCATCGCGCTGCTCGAGCGGACATCGGCCACGGTCAAGCGCTATTACCGCGAGAAGGACGGTCGCATTCGTCTGCAGCCCGCCAATGACGCGATGGAACCGATCTACACTGACGAGCGCAATCTGCTGATCCAGGGCGTGGTGGTCGGCGTGTTGCGACGCTACACGTGAGTAGCCCGTCGTCGTTTCAGGGCCTGCGGACGGCCATCTACGCGGTCGCGGACCTGGCGAAAGCGAAGGCGTGGTACGTCGGGGTGCTGGAACGCGCGCCGTACTTCGACGAGGAATTCTATGTCGGGTTCAATGTCGGCGGCTTTGAACTCGGCCTCGTGCCCGAGCCGGATGCGCCAGCGGAGCGCGACGCAGCCGGTGTACCGTTCTGGGGTGTCGCGGACGCCGAAGCGGCGTACGCGCGACTGCTGAGCCTTGGCGCGGCGGACCACGAGCCGGTGCAGGACGTGGGCGGTGGCGTGAAGATCGGCGCTGTCCGCGACCCGTTCGGCAACGTGCTTGGCGTGGTTGAGAATCCGCATTTCCGCTTTGAGGAGCAGGTGGCTGGCGGCTCTCAAGTCGCTCGGTAGGCATCCGATACTGAGTGGTGCTCCCTCGCCGGTGCGCACTTGCGCCGGCGACACACCAACGTCGGATTCGCATGCGCCTCGTTCTGGTAGACAACGAACATCACGTCGCGTCGGCGCATCGACGGGCGATGCATACCGTTCGTCCGGAGTGGGATGTCGTGCTCGCCTCGAACGCCACTGAAGCGCTGGCGGCCATGGAAGCCTCAACGGCCGACATCTTCATTTCTGAGCTCGGCAAGCCGCCGACGGATGGCGTCGCGCTCTTCGAGACGATCAAGGAGCGGTGGCCCGCCACGGTGCGCATCGCACTGTCCGAGTTCGCAGAACGCAGTGTCGCGCTGCGTCTCGAGCGCAGTGTTCACCGGTTTCTGCACAAGCCGTGCGACACGTACATGCTGGCGATGCTGATCGAGCGGAGCAGCACACTTCGCAGTGCGGTGCACGACCCGGAGGTTCTGGCGGCCATCGGCGGACTGGAGTCGATTCCTCGCCCGCCGGTGACGGTGCAGGCGCTCGAGAAAGTGCTGGCCGATCCGGATGCCGGTGTCATTGCCGTGGCGGCGGTGATCAATCGCGATGCGGCACTCACCGCGCGATTACTGCGCGTTGTGAACAGCTCGTTCTTCGGTGTTGGTCGACAGGTCACACGTGTCGACGCGGCGGTCAACTTCATGGGCGTGTCGCTGGTGCGCGCGATTGCGCTGGCGGATGGTGCGACGCGGTCGTTCACGGTCGATCCGGACGTGCTCGACCTCGATGAGTGGAACATGCATGCCGTGCGCGTGGCCGCATCGGCACGGGACATCACGCTGGCGATCTGTCCGCAGGACAGGTCACTGGCCGACGAAGCCTTTCTCGCGGGACTGCTGCACGACGTTGGTCAGGTGGTGCTGGCGGGCGTCGCGCCTAGCGTCTGGAAGACGCTTGAAATGGATGCAGTGGCGCAGGCGTTGCCACTGAATGATGTGGAGCGCCAGGCGAACCGCGTGTCGCACTCGCTGGTGGGTGCCTATCTGCTGAGCCTGTGGGGATTGCCGTCGAGCGTGGTGGAAGCGGTGGCGTTTCATCACACGCCGGAGCGCCTCTCTGGGACGATGTTCGATGCGGCGATTGCCGTACACGTTGCGGATGCGCTGGCCGCACGCATGCCGGGCCGTACATCGCCGCTGATGCACCTGCCGAGTGTGGCCGGCGCGGGGATCACCGACGAACAGTTGAATTCGTGGCGTACGAGGTACGGGGCACTCGAGGCTGCGGCGTAGTCCTATCAAGGGGACGGCGATCTTGATCGCCCCGATCAAGGGGTCAGAGCACTTGATCGGATAAGGGAGTCCAGCACCCGCAGCGCGTCGCCGCTCGCGAGTGTGCGGCGCACATCGGCAACCATCGTCGCGTAGTCGCCGCCGCGCTGCACGTACATCGCAGCCGCCGCGTTGAGGACCACCGCCGCCTCGGCCGCGCGACTGCCGGTTCCGCCAAGCACGTTCCGCACGATCACCGCATTCTGCGCGGGCTCGCCGCCTGCGAGATCGTCGGCTGCCAGGTCGGAGTAGCCGAACAGCGTCGGATCGATCGTCCATTCCTTGATCGGTGCATCGCGACGCAATTCGCGCACGTGCGTGATGCCCAGCGGTGAAATCTCGTCCATGCCGGGTTCGCCGTGCACCACGAGGGCGTGCTCGGTTCCCAGTTCGTGCAGCGCGCCGGCAATCAGATCGAGTCGCGCTGCGTCAGCCACACCGATGACCTGGCGTCCGGCCGCGGCGGGGTTGGCCAGCGGACCGATCATGTTCATCACCGTGGGAATCGCGAGCTCGCGCCGAATCGGTCCGACATGACGCATGGCCGGATGCATCAGCGGCGCGAACATGAACACGATGCCGACGTCGCGCAGAATCGCGGCCATGCGCGCAGGCGTCAGATCGATGTGCACGCCCAGTGCTTCGAGAAGATCCGCGCTGCCGCTCTTGCTGGTGAAGCTCCGATTCCCGTGTTTCGCGATGCGCACGCCGGATGCAGCGGCAAGCAGCGCCGCGGCAGTTGAAATATTGAACGTCGACACGCCGCCGCCGCCGGTGCCGCAGGTATCCACCAGCAGCTGCGGTTCATCGGCGTCGAGGGTGATCATGGCGCGACGCAGTGCGCGCGCCGCACCGGCTACTTCAGACGGCGTTTCGCCCTTCACGCGCAATCCCATCAGCAGCGCCGCGACCTGCGCCGCCGTCGCGCCACCAGACATCACGACATCGAACGCGCCGCCGGATTCTTCAGCCGTGAGATGGTTTCCCATCGCCAACCGGCGAACGGCGTGACGCAACATGTCGTCGGTCATTGTGTCGTCTCCCGCAACAGGTCCATCGTGAACTGCACCGCGATCACGTGGATGACAACACGGGCAGCAGACGCTCGGTCAGCTGGGCCTGCGTGGCGACGAGTGCAATCACGAGACCGAGCAGCCGCACACGATCCACGTCGGCCTCGGTGAACACGCCCTGCTGATTGCGATTGGCAACGTTCACCACGCCGACGAGATCTTCGCGATACACCAGCGGGAAGCAGATGAAGCTGCCGCTCGTGAAGTACTCGTCCTTGAGCAGCGGATGCTGACTCGCCTGCGTGGCGTCGGTCACGAGAATCACCTGGCGACTCGCGGCGACCTTTCCTGCCACACCACTGCCGATCGCAACACGGTAGCCGTCGCGCACATCGCGTGCGACACCGCGCGCCGCGGCGAGATAGAGCATGCCCGGCTCCGGCGCGCGCATCATCAGTGACACACGCTGCGCCTGCATATCCTCGCCCACGAGCGTGAGCAATTCGTCCGCAAGCCGGCGCGGATCCGGCGCACTCGCGTCCATCGACAACACCCGGTCGATGAGATACACGGTGCGTTCGCGATCGCGCAGTTCTTCGTTGCGACGATGCAACTCGATATGTGCCTGCTCCGTCTGTCCGAGCGCCGCTTCGAGCTGCTTCTGCAGACTTTCGGCGCGCCGCTGGAATCGCCGCGCATCTTCCTGGATGCGACTTGTCTCGCGCTCGAGCTGCACGACGCGCGCGCGATCGGCACCGTCGTTGGCGACCTGCGCCTGCGACGACATCTTCTCTTCCAGCTCGCCCAGTCGACGATCGTATTCACCGTGGATGCGCTGCGTCACCGACTCGAGCGTCACCACCGCTTCGCGACGCGCGTCCATCTCCGCAAAACGCGCGAACGCGAGATCGAACAGCGCGGCGTTCGGCAGGAATTTCTCGATCGTGCGGCCGCCGAAGAATTTCTTCGGTTCGACGACCGTCAGCACACCGCCCAGCGAGCCGTCGAAACGGAGCCCGCGAATCGACAGCGTCGCGTTTTCGACCGGCGGGAGGCCGAGGAGACGCGCAAAGTCCGCCGCACGCTCGGTCACGTCGACGAACGTCGAACCGGCCGAGATCCCCTGCCGGACGCCGATCGGCAGCTGGTCGAACGCGACTTCGAGCTGCGTCGGCCGGGACGACCCGACCGAGGTTGGGCTGAGCCGATCGGTGAGCAGCTCGCGCCGACCGTCGTAGCGGAAATACGCCAGATAGGCGCCGCGATCCAGTTCGGCGAGCGCCTCACCCAGCACGCCAATGGCGCCGCCCAGGTCGGGGGCGACGGCAAGCGAGTGCGCCAGCGACGCGAGCGTGCGAGGGGCCATCAGGTGGGTGGGAGACAGTCCGAGGCATCGCGATTCGGTGGCGCGCTGCCGCCCCAAGGGTGACGGCCTCGTGTTGGGTTGTCAATCCGTTGTCGTATCACGACTTGTATTGCTTGAAGTCACTTCCCGGGCGGCCTAGCTTTCTTCCAATGTCGCGCCGCACCCTCCAACTGGTCGTTCAGTATGATGGCGAGGCCTTTTCCGGGTGGCAGCGACAGCCCGCACAGCGAACGGTGCAGGGCGATCTCGAAGACGCGCTCACCCGCCTCATGCAAATGCATGTGCCTGCCATAGGCGCCGGTCGAACGGACGCCGGTGTGCACGCGCTCGGACAGTCGGTGAGTGTGATCGTGCCCGCCAAGTGGGAGCCCGCCACGCTGCAACGTGCCTTGAATGGCGTGCTGGCGCGCGACGTCCGATGCGCGGCCGCATTCGAAATGACCGACGCCTTTCATGCGCGGTACAGCGCCGAGGCACGCCAGTATCGCTATCTCGTCGGCACCGATGTGGACGCCAACAGTCCATTTCGCTACAACCGCGAGTGGCCGCTGGGGCGGATGCCGTCGTTCGATGCGTTGCAGCATGAGGCGACGCAGGTGGTGGGCGATCACAGCTTTCGCGCCTTTGCGGTGAAAGGCACCGCCCCGCAGGACGACGACCATCGGTGCCACGTGCGCCTGTGTACCTGGGAAGTGCGGCCGGGCGGAGTCGCCCTCGTCATCGCCGCCAACCGATTCCTGCATCACATGGTGCGATTCCTTGTGGGCACCATGGTCGAGGTCGGTACTGGTCGTCGCGCCCCTGGAAGCGTCGCTGCACTGCTGACCGCCGACGACAATCGCAACGTTTCGCCTCCGGCACCGGCTTGCGGCCTGTACCTTGAACACGTCTCGTATCCCGCACACTTGTACCGCGCCGCGACACAGCCTGCCGCGGCTTGAACATCATGCCGACCATTCCGACCCGCCTGACGCCCCGCCGCGCGCCGCTGCACTCCCGACTCCGGACGATGGCTCTTCGACTCACGATTTTCTCCGGCGCGCTCGTCGTCATCGCGTGCGAAGGTGTGCCAGCCTCCGCGAGCGATGCGCAGCGCCCGGCGGCCGCTACGCCGTCGCGCGCTGAGCAGGCCGCCGCTGCGCTGCCCGCGTCGCGTCGTACTGCGATCACCGACGCCGTCGCCAAGGTCGCGCCGGCAGTCGTCACCGTGCAAACGGAAACGGTGCAGCAGGTCGCTGCCGATCCGTACGAGATGTTCTATGGCGGACGCACCGGGCAGCGCACGCAGAACGGCATCGGCTCGGGGTTCATCGTGCAGACGGATGGTGTGATCGTCACCAATGCACACGTCGTCGCAGGAGCGACGAAAATCAGCGTGGCACTGCGTGATGGCACGACCTACGATGCAAAACTGATCGGCATCGACGAACTGAATGATCTCGCGGTGCTGCGCATCAACGCGACAAAACTTCCCGTGGCGCCGATCGGATCGTCGTCCGGCCTCGCGATCGGCGAATGGGCGATTGCGATTGGAAACCCGTACGGCTTTCTGCTCGGCAACACGGAACCCAGCGTCACCGCCGGCGTGATCAGTGCGACCGGACGCAATCTCGTGCCGCAGCAGGGACAGGAAGGTGGCGGCACCTATGTCGACATGCTGCAAACCGATGCGTCGATCAATCCCGGCAACTCCGGCGGTCCGCTGGTGAATGCGCTCGGTGAAGTCGTCGGCGTGAATACGTCGATCTTCTCGCCAAGCGGTGGCAGTATCGGGCTCGGATTCGCCATTCCGATCAATCGTGCGATGCGTGTGGCGGACGATCTGCTGAAGCACGGTGCCGTGCGACATCCGTGGATCGGTGTGCGCATCGCGCAGCCGACAGGCAGCACGCCGCGGGAAGTCCTGCGATCGGGTGTCGTCGTGCGGAGCGTCGTGCTTGGCTCACCGGCGGCGCGCGCCGGCATCCGTCCGGGTGATCAGATTCTGCGCAGCCGTGGGCGTGATCTGCGCAACATGTTCGACTGGGAAGGCGAGATGCTTGAGCTGCGCGTCGGTGAAGCGGCGACGATGGTGCTCAGGCGTCCGACCGGCGAAGAGACTGTCACCGTCACGCCCGCGGACCTGCCCGAAGTCGGTGCCAAGAAGGTCGAGGTGTTGCGCGACGTGCAGCTGGTGACACTCACCGCGGCAATTCGACAGGAGCGCGGCATCCGTTCGCCACGTGGCGCCCTTGTCGTCAACGCCAGTGACCGCGTCATGGACCAGTTGGGCGTGATGCCGGGCGACGTGATCATCGGCGTCAATCGCGCATCGATCACGACTGCCGAAGAAGTGGCTCATGCCATCGACCAACTCGCGGGACGCGGTGTGATCCAGCTGATCATCGAACGTCGCGGCGCCATGTATTCCACACAGTTCTACATCCAGTGATGTCTTCGTCGCACACGAGCTACTCCTCACCGCTGGCCGAGCGGTATGCGTCACCCGCCATGCTCGAGTTGTGGGGCGCGCAGAACCGCTACAGTCTCTGGCGCCGACTCTGGCTGGCGCTGGCCGAAGGCGAGAAGCAACTCGGCGTCGACATTCCTGACGCGGCCATCAGTGAAATGCGCGCTGCGCTCGACACCATCGACTTTGGGGCTGTCGCGGCATATGAAAAGCGATTCCGCCATGATGTGATGGCGCATGTGCATGCGTTCGGCGACGCGGCACCGGCCGCCAAGCCGTTCATTCATCTTGGCGCGACCTCGGCATTCGTCACGGACAATGCTGATCTGATCCTGATGCGGAACGGCCTCGAGATCCTGCGTGCGAAGCTGGCGGCATCACTGCGCGCGCTGGGCGCCTTCGCACTCGAGTGGCGCAACGAACCGACGCTCGGGTACACGCATCTGCAATCGGCACAGCTGACGACGGTGGGCAAGCGCTGTACGCTCTGGATGCAGGACTTCCTGCTCGATCTGGCCGATCTCGAACATCGCGTCGCGACCCTGCCGTTCCGCGGTGTGAAGGGCACCACGGGCACGCAGGCAAGTTTCCTGCAGATGTTCGACGGTGAGCACGGCAAGGTGCGCGAGCTCGATCGCATGGTCACGCGTGCGATGGGGTTCCCTCGCCCGCTGCCGGTCACCGGGCAGACGTACAGTCGCAAGCTTGACGCGCAGGTGCTCGGTGTCGTCAGTGGCATCGCGTCGAGTGCCTCCAAGTTCAGCGGCGATATTCGCATGCTGCAGGCGTTCGGCGAGATCGAGGAGCCGTTCGAGAAGGAGCAGATCGGCAGCTCGGCGATGGCGTACAAGCGCAATCCGATGCGCGCCGAGCGTATTGCGTCGCTCGCGCGGTTCGTGCTGTCGCTCGAGCCGAACGCCAACCAAACGCACGCCGTACAGTATTTCGAGCGCACACTCGACGACTCGGCGAATCGACGGCTCGTGATTCCGGAAGCATTCCTGGCCTGTGATGCGATTCTGATTCTCGTCGCCAACATCGCCAGGGGTCTCGAGGTGCATCCCGAGCGCATCCGCCGGCGCGTGGATGACGAGTTGCCGTTCATGGCCACCGAAGAGCTGATCGTGAACGCAGTGCGTGCAGGCGGTGATCGACAGCAGGTGCATGAGGTCATCCGTCGCCACGCCATTGCCGCGGCGCGCGCTGTGAAGGATGAAGGGGTGCGCAACGACCTGCTCGAACGACTCACCGCCGACCCGGAGTATCCCGTGAATCTCGACGTGTTGCGCAGTGTGATGTCGCCGGCGCGGTTTGTCGGGCGCAGCGCCGAGCAGGTGGACGAGTTTCTGGCGGAGGAAGTCGGTCCGGCGCTGGCGGGATTGTCGATCGACGAAACGGCGGCGGGAGCGGTGCGTGTTTGAAGCGCGACCGACGCCGGTCGGCATTCCGACTACGCGCCTGCCGTTGTTTCATGCGGCGCGTGGCAAAGTGCGGGACGTGTACGAGGTGGACGACGACCGCTTGCTGCTTGTCGCCACCGATCGTGTCAGCGCCTTCGATGTCGTGATGCGTGAGGCGGTACCGTACAAGGGCATCGTGCTGACGCAGTTGACGGCGTGGTGGCTGCATCAGCTCGAAGCCGACGTGCCGCACCACATGATCAGCGCGGACGCGAAAGAGATCATCACGGAAGTGCCGGAGCTGGCACCGCACCACGCGACGATCGCGGGCCGCGCGATGCTGGTGAAACGGGCGCAGATTTTTCCGATCGAATGTGTGATCCGCGGCTACATCAGCGGGTCGGCGTGGAAGGAATATTCCGAGCGCGGCACCCTGGCCGGCGAAGCGCTGCCAGCGGGACTCGTCGAGAGTCAGAAGTTGACTCCATCGATCTTCTCGCCCGCCACGAAGGCCGCGACCGGGCACGACGAAAACATCACCATCGACCGCATGCACACCGTGGTCGGTGATGGACACGCGACCGAGCTGGAAGAGCTGACGCGCCGCATCTACGAGCGCGGCAGCGCGCTGGCGGCCACGCGCGGCATCATCATCGCCGATACGAAGTTCGAGTTCGGGCGCTGGCGTGATCGCATCATTCTGTGCGACGAGGTCCTGACACCGGACTCGTCGCGCTTCTGGCCAGCGTCCGGGTATCTGCCCGGCGGTCCGCAGCCGAGCTTCGACAAGCAACCGCTGCGCGACTATCTCAGCGCAGAGCGTACGGCCGGGCGATGGAACGGCGAGGCGCCGCCACCAACGTTGCCCGACAGCATCGTCGAAGCAACGAGTCTGCGGTATCTCGACGCATTCCATCGCATCACCGGCACGCCCCTCGATCTGACCCAATACACATGAACTTCGCTCGCGAAGGGTATCCCTTCATGGCGCTCAGCGCGTCGATCGCCGTTGCCGTCCTGGCAGTGGCCGTCTGGCGGCGCAGCTGGTCACTCTGGCTGCTCGGATTTCTGCTGCTGGTGATCGCGTTGTGGGTCGCGTGGTTCTTCCGCGATCCGGAACGTGACGGTCCACGCGGTGGGCGCAACGTGATTGCACCAGCTGACGGCAAGGTCGTCATGATCACGGAAGTCGACGAGCCGACATACGTGTACGGACGAACGACGCGCATCTCGATCTTCATGAACGTGTTCGACATGCACGTGAACCGGTATCCGGTGGATGGCAAGGTCGAACACGTCGTGCACACGCCCGGAAAGTTTCTGAACGCTGTCAGTGAAAAGTCGTCGCTCGAGAACGAGCAGGTGAGCGTCGGTATCGCGACGGGTCGTTTCCGGATTCTTACGCGCCAGATCGCGGGGCTGATTGCCCGTCGCATCATCACGTACAGCCATGCTGGTGACCCGGCGAGCCAGGGCAGTCGCTATGGCCTGATTCGTTTCGGATCACGCGTCGACGTCTTCGTACCGACTGATTCGCGGGTCACCGTGAAGCTCGGTCAGCGTACCGTGGCCGGTACGACGGTGATCGCGGAACTCCCCGTCTGATGCCGACGGTTGGAGGTCGACCGGAACGCCCGACCGGCATGCGGCGCGCCGTCGTGCTGTTTCCAGGCGGCCTCACGCTCGGCAACCTGTTCTTCGGCATTTTCGCCATGATCAGTGCCAGTCGCGGCGAAGTCGGACGCGCGGTGCTGTTCATCGTCTGTGGCGGTGTGTGCGACATGCTCGACGGGCGCGTGGCGCGCGCAACGAATTCCGGCACCGAATTCGGTGAACAGCTCGACTCGCTCGTCGACGCGATTTCGTTCGGTCTCGCACCAGCGATGATCACCTATTTCGCCGTCCTGACGCCGACGGAGCCCGGCCGCGATCGGTGGTCGTGGATCCTCGTCTTCTTCTTCTGCATGTGTGCCGTGCTGCGTCTGGCCCGTTTCAACATCACGCAGGCCGGTGCCAAGAAGAGCTACTTTCTCGGCTTGCCGAGTCCGGCCGCGGGCGGGACGCTCGCGACGTATCACTGGTTCGCGCAGACGCCCTTGTATCAGCAGACCATGATCGGCGATCTGCCGTGGCACGAGCTGGTGAAGTATTTGATGATCGGCCTGTCGCTGCTGATGATCAGCAACGTGCGCTATCCCGCATTTCCGCGGACCGGCTTTCGTGACTGGCGTGGCGTGATCGGTTCGATCACCGTGCTCACCTGTCTCGTTGGCGCGATTTTCCTCCCCCGCGAATTCTTCTTTCCCGCCGGCCTGACCTATGTCGTGGTGGGATTGATCGGCACGATCCTGCAATCGTTGAGTGACCGCCCTGAGCCCATCGGTGCGGACGACATCTCGGACGATCGTGCCATTGCCGCGTCCGACGCGCTGACGGTCGTGAACGCGAATCGCCGGCGGAAACGTCGGCGCACCCGAGATGACACTCCGGTGATCCCAAAGTCACCGTCTTCTTCTTCCCGCTCGACCCAAGAGCCTTCTGAATGAGTCGCTTTCGCGTCAGTGTTCATATCGTCCCTCGCAAGGGACTGCTCGATCCGCAGGGCAAAGCAGTGTCCGATGCCTTGCACGCGCTGGGCTTTGCCGATGTCGAAGATACGCGCATCGGTCGGCACATCGTGCTCGATGTGAAGGCGGAGAGCGCCGTCGCCGCCGAGCTGTCGGTAACGGCGATGTGCGACAAGCTGCTCGCCAATCCCGTCACGGAAGACTATCAGATTGTCTCGACGGTGATGGCCTGACGATGAAGTTCGGTATCGTCACGTTTCCCGGCTCGAACTGCGACACCGACGCGATTCACGCCGTCACGGACCAACTCGGGCAGCCCGCCGTCTCGCTCTGGCATCGCGATCATGACATTCAGAACTGCGACGTCCTGATTCTGCCCGGTGGATTCGCCTACGGTGATGCGTTGCGGGCAGGCGCCATCGCACGATTCAGTCCGATCATGCAGGAAGTCATCGCACACGCCGAACGCGGCGCGCCGGTCATCGGTATCTGCAACGGATTTCAGGTGCTGTGTGAATCACATCTGCTGCCGGGCGCGTTGATGCGCAACGCGAGCCTCAAGTTCGTGTGCGAGTGGGTGCACCTGAAAGTCGAAGGTTCGGCGCCGATGTATCTGAATGGCTATCAACCGGGTCAGGTGC
>JANLPZ010000100.1:0-6234 GCA_031367535.1 Gemmatimonadaceae bacterium | reverse complement strand
AGCAGCAGGTGGAAGAGCGTGTGCACGGGAGCGAGCAGCTCATGCACGGCGACGAGGCACACCACCCAGAAATGATCGCGACCGGCAAACAGGTCGCTCAATCGGCTGCCCAGGTGGTGCCCGAGCACCGGACTGGTCGCGATGAGCGTGAGGATGCCGGTGATGATCAGGACACGGCGACGGTGACGCGCCTCGTGCTCCTCGACACTGCCGCGCAGGAACTCAGGGCGCATGACTCACCTGACGTCCTCGAGGAGGGAATTCGCGCGCTGCGTCGCCATCCGTCAGCGCTTCAGTCGCTGCTGAATCAGACGCGCGAGCTCAGCGAGCTGCGCTGGATCGCGCTCGGCGAGCACATCAACCAGTGATGCCGCAACCGCGTCAGGACCGAATGACAGGATGCCTTCCACGACACGACGGCTGGCATGGGCCATGAACGCCGACTCACTCATGATGGCCTCGAAGTGCAACAGCCCGTCACGCGATTTCCGTTTCAGCATGCGCTTGGTGACGAGCTTGTTCAGCACGGTGACGACGGTCAGCAGTGCAACTTCGTGCGTGCGAAAGACTTCCGCGTGCACCGCGCGCGCCGTCGAAGGCTGCGCCAGCACCCAGACGGCTCGCATGACGCGCGCTTCGAGATCGCCGAGAACTTTCGCGAGCCCATCAGCAGAAAGGCGCACGGTGTCGTGCAGTCGAGGCGTCGCGGCTGCCGGTCTCGACTTCTTGGTGCTCGCGACGTCGTCGGATGGCTTGCGATTCTTCATGGATGCCGTACAAGTGTTTCGATGCGTTGGGCCGTGCGATGTTTTATGATGCATAAAGACCCGTCCGTTCTCAAGGCGTCTCCCATCGGCAGCACCCATGATCGGAGCGATGCACGCGCCGCATCAGCACTCGCCTCGAGGATACCCGCCGTGCTCGACGCCAGAAGCCGATGAACGTCTCAGCGCCGCAGGAACCGACGCTGATTGATACCGGGACACAGCTCTCCCGTCGCGCGTTGCTGAGGCGTGTCGGATCAGCGGCTGCGGTTGCCGTCGCGGCCGCGACGGCACTTGCCGTGGCGGACGCGGATCGCGGTGAAAATGGAACGCGTCCGTTGTTTTCGCTGAGCAGCGGCACCGGAGCCCCGACCATCGTGTTCCTCCCCGGCATCGGTGCGACGACTCGCTTCTGGACGTATGTGCTCACCACCGGCGGCGGCACGGCGTTGGCGGGACGTCATCTGCTGATCGACCTGCTGGGATTCGGCCGGTCGGCGAAGCCGTGGGCGACGTACGATGTCGATCGTCACGTCGCCGAGCTCCGGCGCGTGCTGGCGACGGAAGGACGCATCACTCTCGTCGGACACTCGATCGGTGCGCGCCTCGCGATCGCCTACGCGGCGCGTTATCCCGAACAGATCGAGCGACTGGTGCTCGTCAGTCTTCCGTACTTCGGTGACGCGGAGCAGGCGAAGCGCTTCTTTCGCGACAAGGGTGCCAACGGCTGGATCTGGACACATCTTATCCCGATGGCGCTGATGTGCCTGTTCAGTCGTCGGCTGTTCGGCTGGACCTTTCCCTACCTCGTCACGAGCGTGCCGCGCGTCGTTGCGGAAGACTTGACGCAGATGACCTGGCGTTCGTCGACGTCGACGATCTGGGAAGTGATCTACGAACATGACCTGGTAGCGGACGTACGTAGCGTCCCGGCGACGATTCCGTTTCTCTGCCTGCATGGTGACCGCGACGAGAGTGCGCCGCTGGGTCGCATGCGCCAGCTGCAGTCCGTCCATCCGAATTGTGTCATCCGTGTGCAGCGCGGTGCCACGCATCAGCTCCCGCTTTTCCATCAGGCGTGGCTGCGTTCACAGATCGCGTCAGCGTTCGTCGCGTGAGCACGACGCCCGAGCCACACACATCGCAGACGGAGCATTCGATGGACGAGCATGCCATGCATGGGCACGAAATGGCGGGTGACATGTCAATGAGTCACTCGATGAATTCGTCGCCGCCTGATGGCAGTCGACCACCCGCTGGCAATCACGACGCCATGCCGATGGCGCACAACAAACACGCCGGGCATTCCGTCGCGATGTTCCGCGACAAATTCTGGATCTCGCTCGTGCTCACGATCCCTACGCTCGTCTGGGGCCACATGCTCCAGACGGCCCTGGGCTACGCCGCGCCCACGTTCCCCGGCGTGAGATACGTGCCCGCGCTGTTCGGCACGGCGGTGTTCGTCTACGGTGGCCTGCCGTTCCTGAAAGGCGCCGTGCAAGAGATTCGCGACAGACTTCCCGGCATGATGGTGCTGATCGCGCTCGCGATCAGCGTCGCGTTCGCATTCAGCGCGGCGGTGCTCTTCGGATTCCCCGGCATGCCATTGTGGGAAGAACTGGCGTCGCTGGTGACGATCATGCTGCTCGGCCACTGGCTCGAGATGCGCTCGGTCAATCAGGCGCAGGGCGCGCTCGGCGAACTGGCGAAACTGTTGCCGGACATGGCGACGCGTGTCACAGGTATTGATGCGGCCGAGTCGCTCGAGAACGTCGCGGTGTCTGCACTGCGGGATGGCGACGTGGTGCTGGTGCGTCCCGGCGCCGCGATTCCGGCGGATGGCATCGTCCGAACGGGCGACAGCTCCGTCAATGAAGCACTCGTCACCGGTGAGTCGGCACCAGTGCAGAAATCAACCGGCGCGAAGGTACTTGCGGGCACAGTGAATGGCTCCGGGTCACTACGCGTCGACGTCACCGGTACCGGCACGAAGACGGCGCTGGCCGGCATCATGCGACTCGTCGAAGCGGCACAGAACTCGAAGTCGCGCGCGCAGGCGCTCGCCGATCGCGCGGCTTTCTGGCTCACGTGGATCGCACTGGGGTCAGGCGTCGCGACCTTCGTGGTCTGGCTCAGCGTTGGTGCTGGCGCGGCAACGGCCGTGGAACGATTGGTCTCGGTGCTCGTGATTGCGTGCCCGCACGCACTCGGCCTCGCGGTGCCGCTCGTGCTCGCAATCTCCACCACACTCGGCGCGCGCAACGGCTTGCTCGTCCGCGATCGCGCCGGGTTCGAGGATGCGCGCAACCTGACGACGGTGGTCTTCGACAAGACCGGCACGCTGACACTTGGCGCGCATCGTGTCGTCGCCACGCGCGTCGTCAGCGGCATGAGTGAACAGGACGCGCTGCGTTTTGCGGCGAGTGTTGAACGTGACGCGGAGCATCCGGTTGCGCGCGCGATTGTGCAGAGTGCGGCCGATGCGAAACTGCCTGTGCCGGTCGCGATCGGCTTTGCCGCGATTCCCGGGCACGGCGTCAGCGCGACGGTCGACAATCGCGTGCTTTCTGTGGGCGGTCCGAATCTGCTCGCGCAGCTGAAGGTCCCGGCGTCCCCCGAACTGGCCGCGTTCGAGGCGGACGCCGCGGCGAAGGGGCAGGGCGTGATCTACCTGATCGAAGCCGGCCAGGCACGCGCCGCGTTTGCCGTCGCTGATGCGGTGCGCCCCGAATCCGCCGCGGCCGTCACGGCATTGCAGAAGGCCGGTATCGAGGTAGTGATGATGACAGGCGACGCGAAAGCCGTGGCCGATACCGTGGCGAAGACTCTCGGCATTGCGACGGTGCTGTCGCAGGTGTTGCCGCAGGACAAGTCGTCGCAGATCGAGGCGCTGCAGAAGTCGGGCAAACGCGTCGCGATGGTGGGTGACGGTGTCAACGATGCGCCCGCGCTGGTGACGGCAGATGTCGGTGTCGCGATTGGCGCAGGGACCGATGTGGCGGTGGAAGCCGGCGATGTGGTGCTGGTGCGCAGTGACCCCCGCGACGTCGCACGCATCATCACGCTGTCACGGGCGAGTTACCGGAAGATGCTGCAGAATCTCTGGTGGGCCGCTGGCTACAATGTTGTTGCAATCCCGCTGGCGGCCGGCGTGTTTTCACCGTGGGGCTTGACGCTGACGCCGGCAATGGCGGCGGGGCTGATGTCGTTGTCGACGATCATCGTGGCGTTGAATGCGCAGCTGTTGCGACGGACGGCGTTGTGATGCTCAGAGAGCGTGAGCTGAATCGCTGTGTGCCGCACGCACGGCACCAGTCACCGTTGCGACACTTGGTCAGGCGCGTCCCGCGCGCTCGTGACCCGCAGTCGGACGAATCGCAGCCGCGATCGCAGTCATCAGCAGCGCAACACCGCCCGCCACACTGAACATCCCCGGGCAGCAGTGCGAGCGACAGCATCACGCCGCCACCGAGCAATGCGCGTCGCGCCCAACGATGCGACGCGCTGTGGTCGTCGATCGCCGTGGCCTGACGCGTCATGAGCAGCGCCTACACCAGATACGTCAGTGCATCGAACCAGAATGTCCATCGAACGCCCACGAGCGCGATCAACAGTCCTGCCAGTAGCGGACCGCCGATGGTCTCGAGATCGGTCGCGACGCGCGACAACGAAATGGCCCGCGTGTACAATCGCTCGCCGACGAGGTCTGGAATCGACGCCTCGAACGTTGGCGTGAAGAAGGCCGTAACGGCGTTGACGAGGAAGATCAGGACATAGATCTGCCAGATCGAGGTGATGAACGGAAATGCACCCATGATCGCCACGCGAAGCACGTCCGCCGCGATGAGCATGCGCTTACGATCCACCCGGTCGGCGAGAATACCGGCCATCGGGGACAGTGTGACGAACGCGAGGATGCGCAACGTCAGCGCGTAGCCGATGATCGTCGTCGCCTCGGCGCCGGCCAGCTGAAACGCCAGCGCGGCAAGTGCAATACTCGTGACACCGCTGCCCACGAGTGACGTGAGCTGAGCGGCGAACAGCCGCACGAAATCACGATTGTGCCGCAGCAGCGGAGCCGTCGTCATGCCGCGCGATCGACAACGCGCCCGACCACCGCCGGGCGCCGGCGCAGCCGCGTAACCCATGCCGGCCACCGCTCCTCGAGCCACGCATACACCACCGGCAGCACGATCAACGTCAGCACGGTCGATGTGATCAGTCCGCCGATCACGACCGTCGCCAGCGGCCGCTGCACTTCCGAGCCCGGACTCGTCGACACCGCCATCGGAATGAACCCAACGCCGGCCACCAGCGCGGTCATCAACACCGGACGGAGACGCACGAGGGATCCCTCGCGCACCGCCGCGTCAAGTGTACGATCCTCGTCGCGCAGCTGATTGATGTATGCCACCAGGACCACTCCGTTGAGCACCGCCACACCGAACAGCGCGATGAATCCGACACTGGCTGAAAGGTTGAGGTTCAGCCCGCGCAGCCACAGCGCTGCGATCCCGCCCACGAGTGCGAACGGGACATTGAGCATCACCAGCAACGCCTGACGCCCGTTGCCGAAGCTGGCGTAGAGCAAGCCGATGATGAGCAGCAGCACCAGGGGCACGATGAGCGTCAGGCGCTTCGTGGCCCGCCGCTGATTCTCGAATTGCCCGCCATACGTGATGAAATAGCCCTGCGGCATCGCCACCGTGCTGCCGACCACGCGCTGTACCTCGGCAGCAAAACCGCCCAGGTCGCGGCCGCGCACGTTCGACTGCACGATCACCATGCGCTCGCCATCCTCGTGGTTGATGAGCTCCGGCCCTTCCACAACGTTCACGTTCGCCACCTGCGAGAGCTGCACTTTCTCACCCCCTGGTGCCGACAACAACAGGCGCCGGATCGCGTCCGGAGTGCTGCGGTATGCGTCAGCGAGTCGCACGACCACCGGGAATCGCTTGCGTCCGTCGATCACTTCGGTTGCGGTGGCACCGCCAATGCCGGACTGCACCGCTTCGCGCACGTCGGCGACGTTCAGGCCATAACGTGCCAGCGCCGCCCGGTTCAGGTCGAGCTCAACCTGCATCGCGCCAGCGCTCACGTCGACGGAGACGTCGGCCGCGCCGGGAATTTTTGCGACGACGTCACGGATCTCCGCTGCCTTCTGCTGCAGGATCGGGAGACTGTCGCCGAAGACCTTGATGCCGAGTTCCGTGCGCACACCGGAGATGGCTTCGTCGAGGCGCATCGCCATCGGTGCGGTGAAGTTGTAGTCGATGCCGGGGATCTGTCGCAGCGCGGAATCCATCGACACGATCAGTGCCGCCGGCGATTTCGCCTTCCATACCGACCGTGGCGCGAAAATCACGTACACGTCACCAGCGTAGAGCCCGAGGGTTTCGGTCGCCAGTTCGGGGCGCCCCTTATTGGTGACGATGCCCTTCACCTCGGGGAATTGCATCAGAGTGCGCTC
>JANLPZ010000068.1:0-19965 GCA_031367535.1 Gemmatimonadaceae bacterium | reverse complement strand
ACACGGCGCTCGATGCGCGGTTGTTCTCGGCGTCGCAGTGGCGGGTTCCGGGGAGTACGCCGTGAACCGATCAAGGGGTCAGAGCACTTGATCGCGATCAAGTGCTCTGACCCCGTGTTCGCGGCCCCCTTGATCGCACGGCGTTACAGCTCCAGCCCCTTCCGACCTCATTCGGCTGAAGCGTTAGTTTCTCCACGCGCGGCATCGCCAGACCGGTGATGCCGCGCGTGCTGTCTCTCCCGCCCGTCTGCCATGTCGCACCTGCTCACCGCTGATGCCCTGATCGGCCTCGCGACACTGACCGTGCTCGAGGTCGTGCTCGGGATCGACAACATCATCTTCATTTCGATTCTGGCCAGCTCGCTGCCGGCGGATCAGCAACCGCGCGGCCGACGGCTCGGTCTGGCGGGCGCGTTCTTCTCGCGTATGGCGCTGCTGTTCAGCATCACGTGGATCATGAAGCTGACGGCGCCGCTGTTCTCGGTGCTCGGGCGCGAGGTCACCGGCAAGGACCTGATCCTGATCGTCGGCGGTCTGTTCCTGATCGGCAAGGCGACGACAGAAATCCATCACAAGCTGGAAGACGACGAGCGCGCCGCGCTGGCCGAAAAGAGCAAGTCGTCGACGAGCGGATTGTGGGCGGTGGTGGCCCAGATCACGGTGATCGACATCGTATTCTCGCTCGACTCCGTGATCACAGCGGTCGGCATGGTGCCACACATCGAAGTGATGATCGGTGCCAACATCATCGCACTGGGCATCATGCTGATCGCAGCCACGCCGATCAGCGCGTTTGTCGATCGCCATCCCACGGTAAAGATGCTGGCGCTGTCATTCCTCGTCCTGATCGGCACGAACCTGGTGGCCGAAGGCACGGGATTTCATATCCCGAAGGGGTATACGTACTTCGCGATGGCGTTCTCGGTGATCACCGAGATGCTCAACATCAAGCTCCGCAAGAAATCCGCGCCGAGCGCGTGACTCTGGTCGGTGCGACTCGCTTGCTGTCACCAGTTTTCTCGCGGGGCCCGCGGTGAACGCGGGGCAGTGCAACGGCAAATGCTCTTGGAACAGCGGCTCGCGAGCGCAGTTTCAACAGCTGTTCTTGTTCTTCTCCGCGTTCACCGCGAACCCCGCGCGAAAATTGTTCGCGGTGCCGACGAGTGTAGACGTCAATCAGGCGTGACGTTTGCCGGGTGGGGTTTTGCCGAGGCGGGGGGCGCGGTTGAGGACGCGATTGTTGAGCGGCGTGACGGAGGTTCCTCGCGTCGGCGTTCCGCTGTCCAACGTGCCTGACACCATTTCCAGCCGCCCCGTCGTCATGAACTCTGCGGTGTGGCCGGGCGTGGCACTGATCGCGCCGCGGCTTTCGACCAACGCGCGCAACCGGTTGCTGCGACCGTGCAGTACCTGCGATGCAGCACTCATCTGCTGACAAGCGGCGCTCTGTTCCTGCGCCGAGGCGTTCGCCTGCTGTGCGCTGGTGGCGTGGCCGACGGCGTCACCGGCGACGACGCTCAGTGATTGCTGCACACTCGCCATCTGCGTCGAGTTGAGTGCGGCAATCTGACTCAGGTTCGCTGCTGCGGCGACGGTACGTTCGGCCGATGCGGTGATACTTTCGAGCGCTGTACCGACGTCGCGACCGACGGTCTCGATCTCGCCCACCAGTCCGGCGCTGCGCTGCATCGTGCTGACCGTTTCGTTGACTCGACCCGTGATGGCATTCGTCAAACGTGCGACGTCATCGGCCGCACGCTGAGCCGCTTCGGCCAGTTTGCGCACCTCGTCGGCCACGACTACGAAGCCGCGACCGGCGTCTCCCGCACGCGCCGCTTCGATCGCGGCGTTGAGTGCGAGCATGTTCGTCTGCTCGGCGATGCGGCCGACTGACGTCACGAACTGTGCGATGCCTTCCGTCACACCGTGCAGCGATTCCGCGGTGCGACTGGCGTTCTGCACTGATGTGCGGATGTCGACCATCACTGCCATCGCGCGACCGATCGTCTGCCGCTTCTCCATCGCTTCGCGTTCGATCGACTCGGCCAGCGCCGCCACCGATCCCGCTTCCTGACGCACTTCGAGCGCGCGTTCACCGTTCGCGGCCAGCTCGGCGTCGATCTTCTTCAGCATGCCGACCTGATTCTCCGCCCCGCGCGTGACGTTCTCCATCACGTGCGAGACTTCCGTCGCGGTGTGAGCGATGCGGTCGCTGACCTGCGAGAGTTCCTTCGACGACGACGCGAGTTCCGACGCCGTGGCGGCCGTGGCTGTGGCGAGAACACCAAGCGACGTTCCCGCTTCGTTCAGCGCGGTGGCGATCTTCTGAATTCGCCGGGCATGCGTGTGTGCGAGCGCGTGTCATACGCACCGCGACTGAGTGCATCCGCGTGCTGCACAAGTTGATGCAGCGGCCCGTTCACCGATCGCAGCGTGGCGCCGACCAGCAGCGTGCCGAGGATCAGCACACCGCCGAATACGACCAGCACGAGCAGGGCACGCGTCTCCGCTTCGCGACGCATGTCGGCGGCGACAATCGTCACCTGACGTTCTGTCAGTGACCCGATTCGATCGATGGCGCCGAGCAGCTGTCGGACACCGACAGTCACGCCGGCCTCCTCGCGACGTGCTGAGACCGTGTCCCCGAGTTCGAGATAGCGATGGGCACGCGCATACGTCACTTCGACGCCGGACAACGTGCGATCCACCTGCGCCACCAGCGCGATGTGATCGGACTCGCGCGTGGCCTGACGATTCATCGCACGCGTGATGCGATGCGTCTGGAACATGAGGCGACGGAACGTCTGTTGCGCATCGGTGTTCCCGTCACGCAGGTACCCACTCGCCGCCTGAATTTCTTCCGCCACGGTGGCCGACAGTTCCGACGAGAGACGTGCATCGCGACGGATCACTTCGAGCGCATCCGTTGCTGTCGCCGCCGATGTGTGCAGCGCGTTGTAGGCCAGCGCGCCAGCGCCCGTGAGCATGACCGCGATCACGAGGAAGGCCCGCAGCAGTCGTCCGCTGATGGTGTGCGTCGTGAAGAGTCCCTGCACTCTCTCGGTCACTGCAACACTCCGAACGTGCGGGTCGCGCCGTCGATGCGGAGCAGACGCATGCTGCGCCCGATCGGATCGCCGGCGCGTGAGAATCGGACCGCCCCGGTGGCATAGCCGCGCGTGTCACGCAGCGACGCGAGCGCCTCGCGAGTGCCAGCACGTGTGCGGCCTTGCGCGGCAGCGCGGGCCAACGCGAGTGTCGCATCGTACGAGAGCGCGGCGTACGCATCCGGCTCGACGCGATACCGTGCGCGAAACGCCGCCACGAAGCGCTTCGCATCGGGCCGCTCTTCCGTGCTCGAAAACGGCAGGGCGATCGACACGTCGTGCACTTCCATGTGGTTCTCGACGCCACTCCAGCCGTCGCCAGCTATCACAGGCACCATGATGCCCTGCGCGCGGAGTGCCTTGAGCACGGGCACGCCCGACACGGTGCCCACCGCGAAGATCAGATCCGGCTTCTGCCGCGCAATCGCAGCGACGTTGACGGCGATGCTGTCGCCCGACGGGTCGATCGGTTCGAGCGCGACGGGCGCGAGGCCGAGTCCATCGAGAAACGGTTCGACGAGTCCGCGACCGTATGACGTGTTGTCGTAGATGACGGCGACGCGTTGCTTCGCGAACTGCTTGCGCGCCATTTCACCGAGCTTCCGCCCGGTCATCGAGTCGCTCGGATTGAGTCGGAACATCCACGACGACATGCCACTCAGATCGGGCGATGTGGCGGACGGCGAGAGCGACGGCAGCTGTCCGTCGTAGACACGCGCCGCAGCGACCATCGCGGTCGAACTGAGATGCCCGATGACGCCAATGACCTTCGGATTGTCGACGAATTCGCGCGCGATGTCGGCCGCCAGTCCACCGTCAGCCTGATCATCGCGGAAGATGACATTCACTTTGCGGCCTTCGAGACCGCCCTGAGCGTTGAGCTCCTCGACGGCCAGCTCGATGCCGCGATGGGCCATTTCACCGTAGCCCGTTTCCCACGCGCCCGCGGCGCCGAGCTGCAGGTCGCCGCCCGATAAACCGGTGCGCTCGCACGCTGCCAGGCTCAGGACAGAGAGCAGGGCAGTCGCGCGTCGAAGCGGAGCAGCAACCATGCGTTGGCGGGGCGAAGAGGGCAGGGGTGGGTATCGCTCAGACGAGCCCATCCATACCAACGTCACGGCTGAGGTTGTCTGGAGCCACGTGCCCGGCGATCCTGCGCTGCAATCCCTCACCTCTCCCGACCCGACTCCATGGACGCGCTTTCCTTCCACCTAATGGTCAATCACGTGCCGGTCATCGCCGTGATTGTGGGCACCCTGTTCGCACTCCTCGGCACCATCGTGTTCAAACGCACCTTCTGGCGCATCGGCACGGCTGCGATCGCGATTGCGGCGCTGTCGTTCTACCCGGTGTCCTGGACGGGTGGCAACGCCGAACATGTGGACATGAAGCGCTGGTATGTGCAGCGCGACGCGATCCACGAGCACGAGGAGTCGGCCGACAGCTCACTCTATGTCGTACTGCTGGCGGGCGCGGTGGCGGGCTATGCCTTCTGGCGGGCCGGACGTGGGCCGCAGACGGAGCCGCCGGTGGTCCCGTCCTGGCTGCGCGGCGCGGTTGTCGTGACGGCCCTCGCCGCAACTGCAGCCACGGTGCGCACGGCGTACCTGGCTGGCTTCATCGCGCACAAGAATCCGCTGCTCGATCGGGCTTCCGTTCCGCCGGCGGACTCCATTCCAGTCAAGAAGCCGTTCGGTCCGCGGCCGCCTGAGTGAATCCCGGCGTCGGCGCGCAATTTTCGATCTGAAAAGTTTTCGCGCGGAGTTCGCGGGGGACGCGGGGAAGGGCGAAGACTTTTGTAACTGCCTGCGTGATGCGTGAGCTCTGCGCGCAGTTCGCGTTTTCACCAGTGTTCGCGCGGGGGCGCGGGGCCGGAGACGATCAACTGCAAAAACTGAAATAACTGCGCTCGCGAGACGCCGTTTCAAAATGTTTTTGCCGTGGCTCTTGCCGTTGCACTTCTCCGCGCCCCCGCGCCCCCGCGCGAACACTGGTGACAGCGACAAATGCGCGCAGAGCCGCGCGAATCCCGGTGACAGCCACGTATGCGCGCAGAGCTCAAACGACGCGCACGCAGTTCCAAATTGAAGTTGCCCTTCACCGCGTCCCCCGCGGCCCCCGCGCGAAAACTGTTCAGACGCCAAATGCGCGCAGAACTATCGATGCAGGAGTCGTGGGGCTGGTTGCTGCTGGGTGAGGCAATGGAGGGTGCCGAGTCCCCAGACGAGATCGACGGCGTGCAACCCGACGATTGCGCGATCCGGGAAACACCCGGCAATGATGCTCAGCGCGATGCGATCGTTCGGGTCGTTGAACGTCGGCACGATGACGACGCCGTTCGCGATGTAGAAATTCGCGTAGCTGGCCGGCAGTCGCACACCATCCATCATCACGGCGCGCGGATACGGCAGTTCGATGATGCGCAGCGTCCCGGCCGAGCCACCGACGCGCTGCAGGCGATGCAGGTTGTCGAGTGAACGACGATGATTGTCGTCGTCAGCGGGATCGTGCTCGACCGCCAGCACCACCGTATCCGGCGAAGTGAAGCGACAGATGTCGTCGACGTGCCCGTGCGTGTCGTCACCCACGCAGCCTTCACCGAGCCAGATCGTTTCCGGACACCCAAGCCACTCAGCGAACGCTCGTTCGTAGTCGGCGCGCTTGAGCCCGGGATTCCGCACCTGAATGTCGGTCAGCAGCCATTCTTCGGTGACCAGAATGCGGCCACGGCCGTTCACTTCGATGCCGCCGCCTTCGAGCACCAATGCACCATTCGCATCGGAGCGCTGCGCACGTGTGATCGGCAGTCCACTCAGCTCGGCGACGTGTTCCGGAACCTGCGTGTCGTGGAGGTAGTTGTCGTACTTGGCCCACGCATTGAAGCCCCACTGCACCAGCTCGACCGAGCCGTCAGGACGATGCACACCGGTCGGGCCGGAGTCGCGCAGCCAGACACGATCGGTGCGCGCCACATGCAACCGCACGTTGTCGAGATTGACGGCGTGTGCCGTGAGCATCTCGCGCGCCTGTTCGCGGATGCGCGGATCGTGACAGAGGATGTCGACACGTTCGTGCAGTGCGAGCACACGCACGATCTCCGCATACACCCACGGGATCGGCGCGAACTTGCCCGGCCAGTCGGGTTCATGCACCGGCCACGCGAGCCACGTCGCCGCATGTTTCTCCCACTCAGCCGGCATCCGACGCGTGGGTGACGTCAACGGCGTCACGATGGGAAACCGACCTGTGTCAGGTGCCACCGAGCCACCGCTGCGTGATGGGAGCGTATGCATCGATGCGACGATCGCGCAGGAATGGCCAGTTGCGTCGTGTGTCTTCGATCAGCGCGCGATCGCATGTCGCGACGAGCACCTCGGGATCAGTGCCGCCTTGCACGAGGTAGCGACCGATCGGATCACAGATGAACGAGTTGCCGAAAAATTCGAGGCCATCGGTGCCCGGTTCCGGCTCGAAACCGACACGATTCGCTGCCGCAACGAACACACCGTTCGCAATCGCGTGCGCGCGCTGCGCGGTGCGCCATGCGTCCACCTGCGCCGCACCGAATGTCGCTTTCTCAGCCGGATGCCACCCGATCGCGGTCGGATAGAACAACACTTCCGCACCGAGCATCGCCGTGATGCGCGCCGCTTCGGGATACCACTGATCCCAGCAGATCAGCACACCGATCTTCGCGAACTTCGTCTGCCAGACACGGAATCCATCGATGCCCGGATGCCGATCGGTACGCAGATCCGGCCCGACATCGCCCGGCGTGAAGTAGTACTTCTCCTCGAACATCGGGTCGTGCGGGATGTGCATCTTGCGATACGTGCCTAGCAGCGCGCCATCGGCATCGACGACCGCGGCGGAATTCTTGTAGATGCCGGGCGCCTGCTTTTCGTAGATCGGCACCACCAGCACGACGCCCAATTCCTGCGCGACGCGCTGCAGCTGCTCCACCGTCGGTCCGGGAATGGGCTCGGCGATGTCGAAGCGGTCCAGCTTCAGCGATTTGCAGAAATACGGCGCGTTGAACAGCTCCTGCAGCGAGATGATCTGGGCGCCGCGCGCGGCGGCCTCGCGGATCCTCTCGATCGCGGCCGTGACGGTAGTGGCACGGTCACCGGTGACGGCCATCTGGACGAGGCCCACCGTGAACGTGGACGGAGCGGTCATGATGTCGGAATTCGGTCGAAGGAAAGGCGCCGATTGAGCGCCGAGGAAATGTACGCGACCGACCCAGTTGTAACGCAGCGTTACACGGTGGATCGCCGTGTGCGGGCACCGGGCCACGGTCGGGCCTGTCGTCGGAGGGCTAAGTCACTGGGAAGAAAGGGGTTGGCGAAATCGTCAGCGGTACGGACCGGTGGCGCGTGACGTGCCCTTTGTCACGCCGAGAACCATCCACCCGTCACTCGTCGCCTGGAGTTTCCATGTCAATCCGACTCGCTCGTTTCTGTGGCAGCCGCGTGCTGCCAGTCACCATGCTCGGTCTGTTCGCGGCCTGCGCATCGGGCACCGACAGCCCGGTGTCCCCGACTGGCACTGATGCCACCGCGCTGTCCGTCTCGTTTGCGGCGACCGGCGCCGCCTCGGTCAATGCCGCAGGCAACGCGGTCATCGTCGGCACTGCGGCTGACACGATGCTGATCTCGAAGGTGCAGCTGGTCCTGAGCAACGTGAAGCTGCGCCGTGACGGCGTGTCGGCGTGCCCGGACTCGATGCCGGTCAGCGGCACACGTGGTCGCAGTTCCGATGATCGTGGGTGCTCACGACTCGATCTTGGGCCGATGTTGCTCGACCTGCCCCTGAGTGGCGCCAGCACGTCTCCACTCGCGGTGATCGTGCCAGCCGGCACGTATCACGAATTCGAATTTGAAGTCGAGGATGTGAGCACGAGCGTGAATGCCTCGCAGGCCGACAAGGCTTTCCTCACGGCGCATCCGGAGTTTCGCGACGTCACGGTGAAGGTCGCCGGTACGTACAAGGGCACCGCGTTCACCTTCCTCAGCCGTGCGCGTGCGGAAGTGGAGTTCGAGTTCGAACCGTCGCTGGTAGTGCAGGCGGGCGTCAATGACAACGTCTCGATCACACTCGACCTCTCGGCGTGGTTCAAGAGCGCCGCTGGTGCAGTGTTGGCTCCGACAGTCGCAAATCAGGCGGCGATCGACCAGAATATCATGACGTCGTTCACCGCATTCGGCGATCGGGATCGCGATGGACACGAAGACAGCGGTCGTGGCAGGGGGCGCGGACACGGTGGTTCCGGTCACGAAGGATCCGGCCACGGCTGATCGCTGGTTCCGGCCCTCCAATGTCGCTTCAACAGTCGCACTGCAGATACTTCATCGGTGACTTCGCTCGCACTCCTCGGTTGGTCGGACTCGTTCGCGATGCTGTGGCCAGAACTGGCCGCAGCATCGGGCGTGTCACAGCAGACGTACACGCCCGATCCGAGTGGCATGGCTGCGTGGGCGGCGCACCGTGATGCGATCCATCTGCTGGCGGCCGGCGGCGACGAACATGCGGCCATCGCTGCGCTCGAACGTGTCGCCGTGCCGTCGCAGACGGCCGTGGTGGGTTCGAGTGCCGATCATCGACTGGCGGTGAGTGCAATGCGCCAGGGGGCACAGGAATACTTCGCGCTGCCGGGCGATCTCGAAGCGCTGCGCAGCTGGGTGAACGATGCCAGCACGCGATTGCTGGCGCAGCGCGACGGCTCGGCGTTCGCATCGCGCGAAGGGATGAAGTACACGTTCGACGGAATTCTTGGTTCGAGTCCGGTGCTGCGTGCTGCGCTGACACGCGCCGCTCGCGTCATACCGCACGGCAACGTGACCGTGTTGTTGCAGGGTGAGACCGGCACCGGGAAGGAGCTCTTCGCGCGCGCGATTCATTACAACGGCCCGCGTGCGAAGCAACCGTTCGTCGATGTGAACTGCACGGCGATTCCGGAAAACCTGCTCGAGAGTGAGTTGTTCGGGCACGAGGCCGGCGCGTTCACCGATGCGCGCTCTGCGAAGCCTGGACTTTTCGAACTGGCGGACGGTGGCACGCTGTTTCTGGACGAGATCGGCCATCTGCCGCTGGCGTTGCAAGGCAAGCTGCTGCGTGTGCTCGAGGAACGGACGCTGCGTCGTGTCGGCGGAACAAAGACCATTCCGTTCGATGTGCGTGTGATTGCAGCGACCCATGTGCAGCTGCACGAAGCCGTGTCGCGCGGCGAATTCCGCGAGGACCTGTGGTATCGACTGAACGTGATGCCGATCGAATTGCCGGCGCTTCGCGAACGGGCCGACGATGTGGTGGGACTGGCGCAGGCATTCGTGGTGAAGTTCGCGCACGAGTACGGCATCACACCGGCGCCGCCACTCTCGGCGGCGGCGCAGCGCGCACTGCAGGAGCGCGACTGGCCCGGCAACGTGCGCGAGCTGCGCAACGTGATCGAACGCGCACTGCTTTTGTCCGATGGTGTACGACTCGAGGTGGCCGACATGGCGCGTGATGGTGCGACGGTCGCTGCGGGCGCACGTGACGGCGAACTACCGTGGCCCGCCTCACTGTCGATGCTCGCGCGCGGTGCGGCGAGTGCGATGATGCAACGCTGTGGTGGCAACAAGAGTGAAGCGGCGCGGCGGCTCGGCATCAGTCGCCCGCGCCTGCAACGACTGCTCGATGCGCAGCACGCAGGCGCATCCGATGATGATCTCTCCGAGGATTTCTGATATGCGACGCATGCGATGGGCCGCGTTGGCCCTCAGCGCGATTTTCACCGTGGCCTGTGGTGGCGACGGCGGCACGCCGGTCGATCCCGGCACCACACCGCCAGGCGGCACGCCGGAAACGAGTCTGCAGTTTCTGCGTCCGGCGACCGGTACGGCGCTGCGCACGGACAGTGTGAGTTTCTGGGCCGTGCGCGGTCAGGATCGCGAAGTGGCGATGTACTATCGGCCGAACGCCGGCACCTCGGATTCCGTGCGGTTCCTGCGTTTCCGCGTCCGCAACGATGCGCTGCTGCGGCGACCCGATGGCTCGGCGTTCGCCGCCGGCGACTCGGTGAAGATCACGATCCGCGTGCGCGACTTCTCGAAACTGATCACGGAATTTTCACCGAGTGGTCTCGTGTTCAGCGAGCTGCGTCCAGCCGAACTGCGGCTCGATTTCAAGAACTGCGATCCGGACTTCAATCGCGACGGTGTCGTGAATTCGGTGGATGCGAACATCGTGCCGAACTTCGCGATCTGGAAGCAGGAAGCGGTGGGCCAACCGTGGTTCAAGCTGACCAGCGCGGTGGAGGTGTCTGGTAATTTGAGCGAAGTGAAGGCGGATGTCGTGTCGTTCACAGCCCACGCCATCGCATACTGAGGACGGATGATGCTGCACGGCGGTGATCCGGTGTTGAACGTTGCGCGCGCCGCTGCGCTGTCCGGCGCGTGGGGTGACGTGCGTGCGACACTGGAACAGGATCCCGCCACCGCCGCGCGTGATGGTGCACGTGCCATGCTGCTCGGCGAGGCGTGTCTGCGCACCGGCGATGCGCGATCGGCCGTGACATGGCTCGACACCGCGTCGCCGCTGCTCGATCGATCCGGCGACCGACCGTCGCTGCGGCGCGTCATCAACATGCAGGGCGCGGCCGCATTCTCGCTCGGCACACTCGATGTCGCGGCCGATCGCTTCGGCAACGCACTCGCACAGGCGCAACGTGATGACGATGCGCTGTTGACCGCACGCGCGACGAACAACCTTGGTGCGATCGCGGCGCTGCGCGGTGATGCCGACATGGCCATCGCGTCGTATCAGCTCGCGATACCGGCCTACCAACGCCTCGGCCACGCGCGCGGGCTGGCTGAGAGTTCGCACAACCTCGGCATCGCGTATCGCATGCGCGGTGAACTGACGGCGGCCGATGAAGCGGAACGTCGCGCCATTGAGTTCGCGGGCGAAGCGGGTGATCCGAGACTGGCGGCGATGGCGCAGGCCGGTCGCGCTGACATCGCCTTGCGCCGCGGTGATCCGGCGTGGGCACATGCCACGCTGACACGCGCGATCCGGGTGTTCAGCGCATTGCCGGATTACCTGCTCGAGGCCGATGCGTTGTGGATGCTGGCGGATGCCTCGGAACAGCTGGGCGATGGTGTCGCGGCCGACGCGGCTCTCGCGCGTTCACTCGATCTTTCACGCGTACACGGTCATCGTCTGCAGGAAGCACAGGGACTCCACATGCACGCGCAGATCGCTCGACGACGCGGTGACGTTGCCGCAGCGCGGATCAGCGCCGCCGCGGCGCTCGAGGTGTTCCGCGACGTCGGCAGCATGACGTCGATAGAGGATGTCTCGGAATTTCTCTCGACGCTGCCCTGAGCATCGCTGATCGCGCTCAGGAGATGAGCGCGATCACGAGATCATTGACGTTGGTGCCGGATACGAATGCCGGCACGGTGGCATGCACCGCGCGCAACGCCTCATGACTGCGAAACGCCGCCAGATCGTGCTCGGGATTGCGACCCACGTCACGCATTGTCGCCCAGGTGAACGCATCGATCACGGCACCGGCAGCGGCCGTTGCGCCGTCGCGACCATCGGTGCCGGCCGCAATCACCGTGATACCGTGTGCATCCTTCCCCGCATCGTGCAGCTGCTTCGCGATGAGCATCGCGAGCGCCTGCATGCGGCCACCGGGTGGTGCGTCCGGACCTGGCAGCGTCACCGTCGGTTCGCCGCCCCAGCACATGACACGTGGCAGATGCGCACTCGCGCCCGTGCGTGCGGTGGACGCGAAGGTACGCAGTGCGAGCGAGATGCGATCAGCGCATTGCCGCACGTCGGTGTGCAGTGGGTCGGCCACGTACGAGGCGGTGGTGTTGCGTGCTCTGGCCAGCGCAACCACCATCTCGCGCGCACGCTGGTTGTTACTGATGATGTGATGCGGAATCGGGGGTGCGCTGGCGCTCTCCGCTGCCATGCACGGTCCACTCCCGATCGATGCCGGGTCGTCGCCAGGGACATCGGAGATTGCGAAGACTTCCACGCTGGCACCCTTCGCCTGCAGCGCGAGCCCGAGTGCGCCGCCGCCCCAGCGCGACAGCCGCCGTCGCTCACGATTGATCGCGGTGATGGCCAGCCCCGACGCCACCAGCGCGGCCATTGTCGCGTCGTACGTCTCGATGCTCATACCCTCGCGCGGCGCGCCGATCAACGCCGACGTCCCGCCGGAGAGCAGCACGATCACGTCGTCGTCGCGGCGCACGCGCGCATCGATGTACGCGCCAAGGGCGGCCGCCGCATGATGCGATCGCGTCGATGGGACGGGATGATCGCCGAGGATCGTCGGGAGCGGTGCGATCGAGACGCCGCCCGGGTCGTGTGCGATGCAGACACCGCCCGACACGTCGCGCTGATGCCCGTCACACCATTGCAATGCGGCCGCGCACATCGCCGGTGCGGCTTTGCCGAGGCCAAGGATGTGGACGGGTGCGCGACGACTGCTCGCCATGTCGCGCGCATCGAGCGCGTCGACAACCGCGCGTCCGGGATGCAGCGCGGCGATCGTGTCGCGGTAGAGCGTCTCGAGGAACGGCCTGGCGGGCGTGGTGGTCACGTCGGACAGTGTAGCACGACAATCGGACATTGCCAGCGCATCGCTGTGCGATGCGATGCTTGACGTGAGTGTCCAGCGACGGGTAGCGTGCAGCGATCGATGGTTACGTGCACCCGGAGACTGACATGTCCGCACTTGAAACACCTGCGTCGTTCACACTCCGACCGGCAACGCCTGACGACCTCGCGTCGGTCACAGCACTGCTCACGGCCGCAAAGCTTGCACCGAATGCGCTCGACGCGCAGTTCGGGTCGCAGTTCGCGGTGGCCGTCGATCCTGCATCGGGCGCCGTGATTGGCGCGGCAGGCATCGAGCGGTATGGACTTGGCGCGGACGCGGTCGGGTTGCTGCGGTCAGCGGTCGTCGACGGCCAATGGCGTGGTCGCGGCATCGGTGCCGCGCTCACGCACGACCGGTTGGCGTGGGCGGAGCACGCATCGCTGCGCGCCGTGTATCTGCTCACCGAAACCGCAGCCGAGTACTGGCCCCGCTTCGGCTTCGAACGCACCGATCGCGCGGATGCGCCTTCCGTACTGGCTGCGTCGCACGAGTGGCGGCTGGGCTGTCCGGCCAGTGCGGTGGCGATGCGATTGACGCTCGGTCCCGCGCAGCTGCCCTGACACGGTTCTCCTCGGCGAGAACTCCCTGCGTCGGAACTGGTTCGTGATCTGGCGTATCTCTTCCGAGAACCGCTGCTGGCGCGAATTCCGCGCTGCGGACCTACCGGACGCGATATCATGACCACGGGTGTGACGGCGTTTGTCTTTGCCGGCGGAGGCAGTGTCGGTGCCTCCGAAGTCGGGATGCTGCAGGCGCTGCTCGAACACGATGTCGTGCCATCGTTCGTGGTCGGTGCCTCCGCCGGCGCGATCAATGCATTGTATTTCGCTGCGGATCCGACCGTCGATGGTGTCGCGCGATTGGCGTCACTGTGGTGCGCGTTGCGTCGTGACGATGTGTTCCCCGCCACACGGTTGCGCGGGATGTTGGCACTTATCGGTCGACGTGTTTCGCTGCTCGATCCCGCAGCGTTGCGTCAGACGCTGGCGGAGCGAATCCCGGTGGAGCGTCTCGACGCGACACGGATTCCCTGTCACATCGTGGCGACGTCGCTGCGGAGCGGCGCCGAGGTGCTGCTCTCGAGCGGCTCAGCGATCGATGCGCTGCTCGCCACGACAGCGATTCCGGTGCTCTTCCCGCCGCACCGCATCGGCGATCAGTTGCTCACGGACGGCGGAGTGTCCGCCAACGCCCCGATCGCGACGGCGATCGCACTTGGAGCAACGCGCGTCATTGTGCTACCGACCGGCTTTCCCTGTGCCGTGCGCGTCGCTCCCAAGAGTCTCACCGCAACGGTGCTTCACACATTTTCCATCATGATCGCGCGACAGCTTGGCGCCGACATCCATCGGGTGCCAGCTGACGTTGCACTACGAATTGTCCCGCCGCTCTGCCCGATGCATGTGGCACCGCACGACTTCTCTCAGGCGCGTGCGCTGATCGACTCAGCATACGCGCAGACGCGTGCCTGGATTGCTGGCGGTGGCCTTGAGCACGACGGGATTCCCGCTTCGCTGACGCCGCATGCACACATCAGCGATTGAATTGATCAACGACTTACGGTGATGGCACGCGTGCTGCGCCGATGCGCTCGAGGAACGGCGCGACGTCGAGCAGCACGATATCCGTGCGCTTCCGTAACGCGCGCAGGAACCATTCCTTGTGGCCGGCTCCGTACGTGATCACGAAGCGTTTGCCTTCGCCGCGGTGCGCGTCCAGCGCCGCCGTGATATTGCCGACGTGGGTGATGTTGATGTTGTCCCAGCCACCAGGGCCGAGGTCCCGGTTGAAATACGTGTTGTACCGAACGTGCGCCACGGTCTGGATCGAGTCGTATTGCACGGAGTTGATGAAATACGGATCATCGCTGCCCTGCACTTTGACGAGCGAGTCCGCGAGCCGAGTCGCTGCTTCGTACTCGGTCCACTGCTCGCGTCGCGACGTGTCACCGGCGAGACGCTTCAGCGCCGCGTTCCGGTAGAGGTCCATCGGACGCGTCCATCCTGCGGTCGGAATGATCGTGAATTGCATTTCGCGCGTGAGCGGGAAGAGCACATCCACGTACTCCGGGAATCGTGCCACGCGCGCCTCCGTGATTGTGCCCGTCCGCTGAAATTCGTCGAGTGCGGCCGCGAAGCGATTCGGCGGAATCTCGGTCAGCACGTAGTCGGGCTTCATCTCGCGCAGCAGGTCATGCAGCACGCGCGTGCTGTAGCGTGTGCTGGTGCGATGTTCGCCATGAATCGTTCCGACCACAATCACTTCGTTCTTTCGGGTACCACCTGTTGCGCGGCGCTGCGCGACAGGTGGTGTGGGAACGGGGCCGATCGCGAACGACGCGGTGTTGATCGCGACTGGCTCCGCGCTTGGACAACGCACCACGAACGAGACATCGTCATTTGACAGCTGACCGGACGTTGCGTGTGCGCAGACGGCCACTGTGGCCAGTGTCGTGTCGTTCAGCCGGTCCTTCACCACGACGGAGCCGGCGCGCCGGTCGAGCGAAAATGCGATCACACCGTCGCGCGTGACGGTGCGGCGAGCAGACGACTGTGCAGCAGCATGCGTCGACGTCGCCAGCACGAGCAGCAGCACGAGACCGAGCCAGTGCGCGACGTCGCGACGACGGTGCCGCATGGGACGCATGTGCTACCTGCGTCCGCGCGGTAGCGCACGCACTGCGGTCACGATCGAATCGTTGGCCGGCCGGATCTTGTAGTCCGTCTCGATGTCACGCCAGCGCACCACGCCGGTTCGATCAATGACGTATGTGGCAGGATGCGGAATGCCGCGATCACCGCCGTTCGGATTGAGAATGCCGTAGCGCGCGATGACGGCGTGATCCGGGTCGGAGAGAAACGCGAAGTCCGGCTCCACCCCGTCGGCACTGACGCGCGTGATCGTCTTGCGCGTGCCAGTCGAGTCGTCCACCGACACGGCGAGCAGCTCTGTGTCCTTCTTCATGTCAGCATCGAGCAGCTGACGCAGGCCGGCGAGTTGCTTGATGCAGTACGGGCACCAGAAGCCACGATAGAACACCAGCACCACGTTCTTCTTTCCGCGGAACGACGATAGCGTCACAGATCCGCCGCCCATCTTCGTCAGTGTAAAGTCCGGGGCTCGCGCGCCAACCGCCACGCGCTCGATGTCGGTGGGCGGAAGATCGCGGCCGTCATTCGGGCCGAGCGCCATGCGCGATTGCGCCTGCACAGACGACGCCAGCGTGACGCCGAGACACAGCGAAAGAACAGCGGGAAAGGCACGCATCAGGGAACGACCTCGAATTCGGGCTGGGCATGGACCTGCGAGCCGCATCAGTAGCCACGAGCTCCGGGATTCGTTCCCGGTCGATGCCCGGAACGCACAACGGGCACACCAGTCACTGGTATGCCCGTTGTCGATCAACGCAGATGCTGCGAAGGATCAGTTGCTGCCGCCCGCCTTCGCCACAGCCGCACCAAGATCGTTGTACGCCGTCTCCACCATCTGCTTGAACGGCTTCGCGGTGTACGTGATCTTGCCGTCAGGTCCGATCACATACAGGTAGCGATTGTCGATGCCGTTCGCCGGCATGAATGCACCGTAGAGCGTGCCGACCGGGCCACCGACATCACTGCCGAAGAGCATCGGGAAGTTCGCGTCGTGCGCCCACGACTGCTGTGCCGAGCTGCTGTCGGTGCTGATCGAAATCAGCGTCACCTTGCGGCCACTTCGGAACAACTCGGCGTACTTGTCGCGATACGATTCCATCTGCGTCGTACAGCCCGACGTGCGCACACGCGGGAAGAACGCGAGCACCACCGTCTGGCCGCGCAACGACGACAGCGCGAGGGGACGCGCGGCGCCTTCCTTGCCGATCACATTGATCGTGAAGTCGGGAGCCATCTGACCAACTTCCGGTCCGGCCGGTGCTGCGGCGGCCGGTGCCTGGGCCCGAGCCGTTGCCGGCGAAACGAGCAGGGCGGCGACGGCGACGGCCGTCAGAGTGCGATTGATCTGCATGAGAATCCGTGGTGAAGGCTGAAGTGAAGAACCAGTGCTACTAGGCGCCGCGCGCGAGGTTCCGCAGCACGTACGGCAGGATGCCGCCGTTCCGGAAATACTGGAGCTCCTCAGGCGTGTCGATACGCGCCCGAACGGAGAACGTCTTGACGCTGCCATCCGATCCCGTCGCCGTCGCGGTCAGGATCGCCCGCGGCTGCAGGGTGTCGTCCACCCCGGCAATGTCGATCGTCTCGAAGCCCGAGAGCCCCAACGTCTGACGGCTTTCCCCGTTCACAAATTCCATCGGCAGTACGCCCATGCCCACCAGATTGCTGCGGTGGATGCGCTCGAAGCTTTCGGCGATCACACCGCGCACGCCGAGCAGGCGCGTGCCCTTGGCGGCCCAGTCGCGGCTCGAGCCGGTGCCGTATTCCTTGCCCGCGATGATCATCAGCGGCACGCCAGCCGCCTGCTGACGCATCGCGACATCGAAGATCGTCTCGTGATCGGCGCCGGGCGCGGTGGCCGTCCACCAGCCTTCCTTGCCGCCGACCAGTTCGTTCTTCAGGCGGATGTTGGCGAAGGTGCCGCGCATCATCACCTCATGATGGCCACGACGAGCGCCGTACGAGTTGAAGTCCTTCTTCGGCACGCCACGCGACTGCAGGTACACACCGGCTGGCGATGCGGCCGCGATGTTGCCGGCCGGCGAGATGTGGTCGGTGGTGATGCTGTCGCCGAACATGCCCAGCACCCTGGCGCCGCTGATCGGAATGATGCCCGGAGGTGTCATCGTCATGCCGGCGAAGTACGGCGGCAGCGCGACGTAGGTGCTGTTCGCATCCCACGTGTACGTCTCGCCGACGGGAGTCGGAAGGTCGCGCCACTGCTGATCGCCTTCGAACACGGCGCTGTATTCCTTCTCGAACTGCTCACGCTTCACACTCGCCAGGACTTCCTTCTCGACGTCCGGCAATGACGGCCAGATGTCCTTCAGGTACACTGGTCCGCGATCGCCGATGCCCAGTGGTTCGGTGGCGAAGTCGATGTCCATGCGACCGGCAAGCGCGTAGGCAACGACCAGTGGCGGTGATGCGAGATAGTTGAATCGCGTCTGCGGATTGACTCGGCCTTCAAAGTTGCGATTGCCACTCAATACCGCCGTGACAACGAGTTTGCCGTTGTCAATCGCTGCCGAGATTTCGTCGGGCAGCGGACCGCTGTTGCCGATGCATGTCGTGCAGCCGTAACCGACCGTCTGGAATCCGAGCTTGTCGAGATACTTGTCGACGCCGCTCTTCGCGAAGTATTCGGTGACGACCTTTGAACCTGGCGCCAGCGACGTCTTCACCCACGGCTGCGTGCGTAGACCGGCCGTCACGGCCGACCGCGCCAACATGCCGGCGGCGAGCATCACACTCGGGTTGCTGGTGTTGGTGCAGCTGGTGATGGCCGCGATGACAACAGCGCCGTGTTTCAGCTTGAACGTTTCACCGCGGAAGTTGCACGTCACACCGACGTGTTCCTCTGGCGGTGGCGCACCTTCGCTTTCCATTTCCGCGACGGCAATCGCAGTCGTCGCCGTCACCGGTGCCGTTTGTGCGCCGAGGGTCTTCAGCGTTTCCGCGAGATTCGAGCGGTAGTTCGCCTTCGACTCGGTGAGCGGAATCCGATCCTGCGGACGACGCGGGCCAGCCATGCTCGGCACGACCGTTGTCATGTCGAGACCAATCGTATCGGTGTAGATCGGGTCCGGCGTTTCGTCGGTGCGGAATGTGCCCTGCGCCTTCGAATACGCTTCCACCAGCGCGATCTGATGTTCGCTGCGGCCGCTCAGACGCAGGTAGTTCACCGTCTCGGCATCGACCGGGAAGAAGCCCATCGTGGCGCCGTATTCCGGCGCCATGTTGGCGATCGTCGCACGATCAGCGAGCGAGAGATTGCTCAAGCCAGCGCCATAGAACTCGACAAACTTGCCGACGACTTTCTTCTTGCGCAGCATCTCCGTCACCGTCAACACCAGGTCGGTCGCCGTCGCACCGATCGGCAGCTTGCCTGTGAGCTTGAAGCCGATGACGTCAGGGATCAGCATCGACAGCGGCTGACCGAGCATCGCCGCCTCGGCTTCGATACCACCAACACCCCAGCCGAACACACCGAGACCGTTGATCATCGTGGTGTGACTGTCAGTGCCGACCAGCGAATCGAAGTAGGCGTGTTTGCTGCCATCGTCATCGGTGCGCGAGAACACCGTCTGGCCGAGGTACTCGAGATTCACCTGATGACAGATGCCGGTGCCCGGCGGCACGGCGCGGAAGTTCTTGAGCGCGGTCTGACCCCAGCGCAGGAACTGATAGCGTTCGGCGTTCCGCTCGAATTCCAGCGCGACGTTGTTGAAGAACGCGTCGGCCGTGCCGAATTCATCGACCTGCACCGAGTGATCGATCACCAAGTCGACGGGCTGCAGCGGGTTGATGCGCTTCGGATCGCCGCCGAGTGTCTTCAGCGCGTCGCGCATCGCGGCGAGGTCCACGACGCAGGGCACGCCGGTGAAGTCCTGCAACAGTACGCGCGCCGGCATGAAGCTGATGTCGCGTTCGGTGGTGACCTTCACATCCCAGGCGGCGAGCGCCTCGATGTCACTTTTCTTGACGAAGGCGCCGTCTTCGCAACGCAGCAGATTCTCGAGCAGTACTCGCAGCGAGACCGGCAGTCGGTCGACGTGTGCGCCGGGCACGCTCGTGAGGGCGGCGAGGCGGAAGATGGAATACGCAGTGCCGCCGACGTCGAGTGACGTGCGTGCACCAAAGGAGTTCGGATGGGACATGGTCCGACGATCTCCGGAACCGGGCTCCCGCGAAGGGCGGGGGCGGAGTGAGTGGTGGAGCCACTGCCGGGTGTCGGACGTGAGGCCGAGGCGACAGGCTGGAGGGAAGTTAGTGCGGCGGGGCGATGTCGGGGCCCGAGCATCGATCAAGGCGCGATCAAGGGGTCAGAGCACTTGAAACCTTTCAAGGGGTCAGAGCACTTGAATTGCGATTCGAAAGCTTGCGTTCACGGGGTCTTGACCGGTACGGAGTCCTCGAACTTTCAAGGGGTCAGAGCACTTGTACGCGGTCAAGTGCGCTGGCCCCGTGGTCGCGCCATGGTCGATGCTCGGGCCCCGACAGAGCCCCCCCGCACGAACATCCCTCCAGCCTGTCGCCTCGG
>JANLPZ010000036.1:0-2459 GCA_031367535.1 Gemmatimonadaceae bacterium | reverse complement strand
ATCGTTCGTGTCGGCGCAGTTGCCGGATATCACGTCGGGCATGCATTGGCGACACATTGGGCCGGTGCGCGGTGGTCGCGCGCGGGCGCTCGCGGGGGTTCCGAGTCAGCCGAATGTGTTCTACGCGGGCTTCGACAACGGCGGCGTGTGGCGCTCGACGGACTACGGTGCGAACTGGCTGCCATTGTTCGATCAGCAGTCGACCGGCTCCATCGGCGCGATTGCGGTCGCACCATCCAATCCGAATGTCATCTACGTCGGCAGCGGCGCCGGCATCATCCGCCCGGATCTCTCGGTCGGTGACGGGATGTACAAGTCCATCGATGGCGGCGCGACCTGGGAGCACCTCGGACTGCGCAACAGTCAGATGATCGCCATGATCGATGTTGATCCGACCAATCCGGATAGGCTGTTCGTGGCGGTACTCGGCCATCCGTACGGACCGAACACAGAACGCGGCATCTTCCGGTCGCTGGATGGCGGCAAGACGTTCGAGCGCGTGCTCTATCGCGACGAATACACGTCGGCAAATGACATACGTATCGACCCGAAGAATCCCAACGTGCTCTACGCGACGCTCTGGCAGCAGCAGCAGAGTTTCATCGAGGGCCAGGCCTTCGCGGGCACCGGCGGCTTCTTCAAGTCCACCGATGGCGGCACGACCTGGCGCCAGATCACCGACGGATTGCCGACGCTCAATCAGGCGAATCTCGCGCAGTCGACCAGCAATCCGAATGTGTTGTATGCGATGGTCGCGAACATCGCGTCGCCGGGCACGCCAAGTACCGTCGGATTCTACAAGTCAGCTGACGCGGGCGAACACTGGGCGCTCGCCGTGCAGATGCCTGGCATGCCGAGTCAGGCGGGGCGGATTCCGGATACGCGTGCGATGGCGCGCATCGGTGGCGGCGATCTGCCGACGATCTACGTCGATCCGAAGAACGAGAACGTGGTCTACAGTGCCTCGACGGTGATGTGGCGCACGGACGATGCGGGCAACACGTGGAGTGCGGTGCGTGGCGCGCCCGGTGGTGATGACTACCAGAAGATCTGGGTCAATCCGAACGACCCGAACATCATTCTCGTGGTCGCCGACCAGGGTGCGGTGGTGTCGGCCAATCGCGGCAAGTCGTGGAGCAACTGGTACACACAGCCGACCGCGGCGATGTACCACGTCACCACCGACAACGCCTTTCCCTATCGCGTGTGCGGCGGACAGCAGGACTCCGGGTCGGCGTGTGTCGCGAGTCGGTCGGACGATGGCATGATCACGTTTCACGATTGGCATCCCGTCAACATCCAGGAGTACGGCATCGCCGCGCCGGATCCGCGCAATCCGGACATGGTGTACGGCAGCATGCGCAGCGGCGTCTCGCTCTACAATCGCCAGACGGCGCAGACCACGTACGTCGGACCGGACATGGACGGCTTCAGCCGCAACGTGCGGACAATGCCGCTGCAGTTTTCACCGGCGAAGCCGGATGTGCTCTTCTATGCATCGAACGCCGTCTGGAAGTCGCTCGATCGCGGCGCGCACTGGAGTCGCATCAGCGGCGACCTTACGCGCCAGACGTGGGACGTACCGGCGACTGCCGGTCAGTACGCGAGCACGGTGAAGGTCGCACCGGCCGGTTCCATCACGGCGCTCGGATTGTCGCCGAAGGATGTGAATGTGATCTGGTCCGGCAGCGATGATGGGTCGATGCAGGTGACCATGAACGGTGGCACCAGCTGGACGAATGTCACGCCCGCGATCAAGCCATGGACGCGCATCTTTAATCTCGAGGCCGGCCAGTTCGACACGCGCACTGCATACGCCGCCGCGAATACACTGCGTCTCGATGACATGAATCCGCACTTCCTGCGCACGCACGACGGCGGAAAGACATGGACCGAAATCAACACAGGCATCGCCGCCGGATCGGTGTCGAACTCGATTCGCGAAGATCCACGACAGAAAGGCCTGCTCTACGCCGCGACGGATGCCCAGGTCTGGGTCAGCTACGACGACGGTGATCACTGGGAATCGCTGCGCCTCGACATGCCCGCGATTTCCGTCCGTGATCTGCAGATCAAGGACGACAGCACCTGTCACTGCTCCGATCTCGTGATCGGCACACACGGCCGCGGGTTCTGGATTCTCGACAACATCACGACGTTGCGACAGGCGGCAGCGGCACGTGCGGCGACGGCAGCGTACCTGTTCAAGCCGCCGACAGCACTGCGCGTGCGCTACGCGACCAACGATCCGACACCGTGGCCGGCCGAAATGCCGGCGGGTGAAAATCCGATGCCCGGCGGTATCATCGACTATCGCCTCGGCAGCGATGCGAGCGGGCCGGTGACGATGGACATCGTCGACGCGGCCGGCAGAGTGGTGCGCCGGTACACCAGCAATGAACCGGTGCTCGATCCGCACCCGGCATTCGACATCGCGGCGTACAATCGCGTCTGCCAGA